>WGBN01000392.1 GCA_015494245.1 Saprospiraceae bacterium
TGAGTGGCTTTGTCCCCGACATAGAGGCTGCTGTAAAAAGCATGAGCTGCGGCTGCCAACCCGATACGGAAGAGGCTCAAAAAGCATGTGCCTCCGGAGGAAGTGGTGCCGTTTCCTGTGGACATTCCACAAAGCTCAAAAACGCCAGTTCCTCTGAAGTGAGCTGCGGCAAAGGATATTTTGCCTGCTGTCAATGACAACAATAGAACCTACAGCAGACAGGCTCAATCTGACAGGTACTAACAAAGGTTCAATTGTCATTCACAGAGCTTGATAGAACCGCCTTCTCGCAAGAGCGCAGCCGCTATTTCTGCCTCTGACTCAGAGCCAAAAGCGAGGGCAAACTCCGGGCCTTTTTGGATGCCCTCGGGGAGTTTCCCTTTGCCATAGGCTTTGTCGTAATAGCGCAGAGCCAGAGCAGCGGCTGTGGCCAAATCTCCGGAATCTATGGCTTCGAGGGCCTGTTTCAGATGCAGGCCCCCGAGCCTTTTGGCAATTTTTTGAAAAGCGGCTTTCAAGGCTTCGGCAGGAAAGCAGGCGTAGTCTCGCAACAGGCGTTGAATGCGCCTTTCCATTGGAATTTCAATGGTGAACTTCGGCGAGCGCAGCATGGCTTTCCAAAAGCCCTCGGGAAGAAAAACCCGCCCGATGCTGCGGCTTTCGTTTTCCAACCAAACGGGCTGCTGCGGGTCTGTTTTGGAAAGCGCATCGTAAAGCAGATTGGTAAAGTGCTCCGTAGTGGGTTGCGGCTCCTGGCCCAATGCTCCGAAAGCAGAGCCGCGATGATTGGCCAGGCCCTCGAGGTCCACCACCTGAGCACCTTGTTTTTTGAGTTCGTGGAGCACATCTGTTTTGCCGGAGCCGGTTTTTCCCGAAAGGATGAAAAATTTCCGGCGAGGATGCTCCAACTGTTCCAGCACATAGCGGCGATAGGCCTTATAGCCGCCCGCTATGGTACTCACCTGCATACCGGCCGTGCTCAGCAGCCAGCCCATGCTGCCGCTGCGTTTGCCACCGCGCCAACAATGAAGGACGAGCTCCCGCCCCGCAGCCAGCTCCCGCGCACGGCGCACGAAGCCCGCCATCTTCGGACCCACCAACTCCAGACCCCGCTCCATAGCTGCCTGCGGGCTTTGCTGCTTATACAGCGTACCCACCTCCGCCCGCTCCTCATTGCTGAACAGCGGAAAACTCACCGCCCCCGGAATGTGCCCCTGCTCGTACTCCGCAGGCGTGCGCACATCCAACAACAGGACTTCGTCTCTGCGCCGCAAAAAATCTTCTATGGAAATGATTTCGGGCATCTCATACCGGTTGAGTCGTGCAAAGGTGCAAAATAGGGTGCAACTATACAAACTGAACAATTATACCTTTATGCCGTTACTTTTAAAACCAAAACGGCATGCCTCTACAGCTTCTCAAAATTTCGCCCCGCGACATTCCCCAACTCAGTCCCAGAGACCGCGATTACTGGTTGGGCGAAGACAAATTGCAAAAGCTGCTTCCCCATAAAGCTGAAGAAGATGCCTTCCGGCAAATTCTAACTCTGCGCAAAAACTACCCCACCGAGCGCAAACTCCTGCACAGCGTACTGAGCAAGCAGTACAGCGGGCATCATTTGGCGAAAGCCGAAGAAAAAAACCTCCGCGACCTGCTGTCCGAAAACACTTTTACGGTTTGTACGGCCCATCAGCCCGTGCTGTTTACGGGGCCTCTGTACTTCATCTACAAAATCGCCTCTGCCATAGCGCTGGCCCGACGTTGGGAAGAAAAAATGCCCGAAGGCCATCGCATCGTACCCGTCTTCATCCTCGGCGCCGAAGACCACGATTTTGAAGAAATCGCCTGCGCCCACCCGGGCGAACACGACATTTGCTGGCACACTCAGGCAGGCGGACCGGTCGGAAGGCTCTCCACCCAAACGCTGGAAGCGCCCCTACAAGAGCTCGAAAAAGCGCTCAACGGCCACCCCATCGCCCGTCGCATAGGCGAGATTTTTCGAAGCCACAAACAATACGGCCCGGCCATGGCTCAGCTGCTGCGCGAGCTCTTCGGAAAATACGGCCTGCTCGTCCTTCAAACGGATGAGGCGGAGCTGAAGCGTTCCTTTATCCCCCAATTCAAAAAAGAACTGTTTGAAAGACCTTCGCGAGAAGCCGTGGAAAGCGCGCAACAACATTTGCAACAGCTCGGTTATCGCCCCCAGGCCCATGCCCGCGAGATCAACCTCTTTTACATGAGCGATGAATCCCGCCGGCTCATCCTGCCCGAAGGCAAGGGCTTTCGCATACGCCATACGGATTTACACTTTACAGAAGAAGAAATGTTGCGCGAGTTGGAAGAACATCCCGAGCGCTTCAGCCCCAATGTGGTCATGCGCCCGCTTTTCCAGGAGCACATCCTGCCCAACCTGGCCTATGTGGGCGGCGGAGGCGAACTGGCTTACTGGATGGAGCGCCCCGCTCAATTTGAGCGTTTTGGCATCCCTTTCCCCATGCTCGTAAGGCGAAATTCAGCCCTCTGGCTTTCGCCAAATGACGTTCGGCTCATGGAGAAAACAGGCATCACACCGGAGGAGCTGTTCCTGCCACCGGAGCAGGTACTCAACCAACGCCTGCACAGAGAAGGCGGCAGCGCCCTGAACTTGAGCGAAGAAAAAAAGCAGATGGAAGCGCTCTTCCGGCAAATTGAAAGAAAAGCCGAAGCCATAGACCCCACCCTGCTCGCCGCCGCCCGGGCCCGCGCCAGAAGCGCTGAAAAAGAGCTGGAAAAGTTGGAGAAAAAAATGCTCAAAGCCGAAAAACGCAAACACGAACAGGCACTGATGCAATTGCAAAAACTGCACAACAGCCTTTTCCCGAGCGGAAAACTGCAGGAGCGCCACGCCAATTTTCTGCCGTACTACGCTGCTTACGGCCCTGAAG
>WGBN01000393.1 GCA_015494245.1 Saprospiraceae bacterium
CCACCACGCCCAGCACGGGCACATTCACATTCGACATGCGGAACATGTTGGCCGCCTTAATGGCATCGGCCACAGCCACCTCCTGAGGCGTCGTAACCATCACAGCCCCCGTAACCGGCACCGTCTGCACCAGCGTCAACTGAATGTCGCCCGTACCCGGAGGCAGGTCTATGATCATAAAATCCAGCGGCGGCCAAATCACCTCCCGTATAAACTGCTGCACAATGCTCGCCAGACGCGGCCCGCGCAAAACCACAGCCTGCTCCGGCTCTATGATAAAGCCAATAGACATCACCGGCATATCCGCATACATCAACGGAATGATGCGCGGCTGCCCGTGTACCTCCTGCACCTTGGGCTTCTTCCCATGCAAACCCAACATGGTCGGAATGGAAGGCCCGTACAAATCGGCATCTATCAGGCCCACTTTGTGCCCCCGCTCCTTCAAAGCCAGCGCCAGATTCACGGAAACGGTAGATTTACCTACCCCCCCCTTCCCGGAAGCCACGGCGATGATGTTCTTCACCTGTGGCAAAGGCCCCTCGTCTTTCTCACCAATCCCCGCGCGATCCACCACATGCACATGCACCTCCGCCTCGGGATACGCCTGCTTCACCGCAGCAATACAGGCAAAATTCAAATCGCTCTTATATGCCACCTGCAAACTCGGCAACACCAACGTAAAGCGCACATCCTTACCCTCCACCACCAAATCGCGCACCATGCGCCGCTCAATGATGTTCTGCCCGCTCTGAGGGTCCGTAACCCCCTCCAAAGCCCTTATAATCTCTATCTTATCCATCGTTCTTCTGTATTTAAGTAAAACCGCCCGCTCCGCCGCAAGCTAAAAGCCACTCAGCTTACCCACCTAAACTCATGCAAAGATACGATAGATTTGGGATTTATCTCGCGTAAAAAATCTTGGCAACCTCCTTCTCCTTCCCTGCTGAAAGTTGTATGATATATAGCCCCACAGGAAGGTCTCCTGCCTGCTCCATAAACTTGCTAACGGCATCTGCTCTGTCGAATTGGGAGGTGCCTTTCGCTATAAGTCTCCCGGAAATGTCATAAACGACATATACGGCTTCCCCTTCCTCCGCTTCTTGCACAATACCTTCTAAAGCACCTTCTTTGCCATTTAACATCCCTTCTTCGTCAGGCATGTCAGTCAGTGGATTCACCTCTACTATACACGATTCATCAACAACAACTGCATCCCAGCCCCATTCCGTCAATTCTGTAATATTCCCAGGGTCGGCAGGCATATTCCAAGGACCTTGCCTACCAAAGTAAAAACCCAGGATCGACGCTATCTCATCAGGATTTAAGAGTCCGCCCATAGAAGCAAGCACCCAGGTTCCGATCTATTGAGTGCAACAATAACCCGGCTCATCCAGAGGACCAAACCCTCCGGGCACAATCCCAGGCACGTAAAAATCACTGTGGCTCTGTGCGTAACTGTCCCAGCTTCGCTTACCCCCACAACGCAGATTAGAAAAACTAAACATGTCCAGACAAAACGGCCTGTTCGAATGTAAATTGAGTTCTATGATACCTGATGTAAGTAAATCTTTTTTATCATTATACAATTGTTTTAAGACAGATATCATCGAACGCAAACAGTAAAGCCAAAGCAACACAAGCCAGTCTCCCTGTAAACTAAAACTCCCTATTACACTAACGAATGACTCATAAAAAACAATATATCATCTAAATCAGAGTTTATCATCTTGCCGACAATTTGAAAGTGCTTGCCGAGCGCACATTCAGCGGACTAAAGTCCGCTGAGCTGAGGGCGGGCTGAAGCCCGCCCTGCTATGCCCGTCACGTTCGTCACGCTTGTCACGTTCGTCACGCAAAACAACTTAACATTAAACCAACACTAAACACTAAACGCTAAACGCTAAACACTAAACACTAAACACTAAATTCTCCCCTAAACCACCTCAACCACTCAACCACCGGCAGCTCCTTCTCCGCTCCCTGCGTCTCCCGAAAATACTCGCGGGCCGATTCAACGACAGGCACATCCGGAAAAGCCTGTTCGCGGGCGTAGTGCAGGAATTTCATTTGCCGAAAGGCAGAAAACCATCGAAAAAAGCGCTTGGCAAAAGCGGCCGGCGTAGCTGTGTTGGATTGTATTTGCCGAAAGGCGACCACAAAATCAGAGGCTCCCAGAAAACTGCGCAGCAAGGGATGCTGAAGCTCCAGAATTTCTCCGGCTTCGCGGGCGTACATATCCGGCACCGATTGGTAAAAGGGACGCAAAACGCGAAAACTATCCGGAGCGTAAGTCGGCCAGACTGTGCCTTCGCTCAACATTTTCCCAATGGCTCGCCCCGTGCCGAAGGGCACCCGCGTGGAAGGACGCGGAGAGGGAATCACACAAGTCTCCTGCAACTCTCCCACCTTGCCCAGTTCGATAAATTTTTGCAAAAAATAAAAATCCTCTCCGGCCTGACGGCGATTCATGCCGCCCTCGCGCTGGTAGGCAGAAGCACGCACGGCCATGGACGAACCCACCGTCTGATAAGCAAAGGGAAAACCCGCCCAGCGCTGCCAGGCGAGAAAAACGCGCAAATGCAATTCGTACTGCGCTATGGCCGCATAGACCTCCGGCGGCCAGTCGGCACCCTCCGTGGGATGCTCAAAACGAATGCTGCAAGCGTCTTGTTCAGGATATCGCTCAAAATGGCTGCACAGCGCCTGAAAATAATTGGACTGCACCCTGGCATCGGCATCGAAACAGGCAATGATGCCGTCTTCGCGCCCTGCTTTGGCAAACCTGAAACAGGCCTCATCCATCAAAATCTTCCGGGCCAGGCCCACGCCGGCATGGCGCCTTGGCAAATCCGGACGGTACAAAATGTGAAAGCGCAAACCAGCCCTGCCCGCATGCACAGCCCAGGCAGATAAGTCTTCGTATTGCCTGCGAGAACGCTCCTGCACCCGGGCCTCCGCCCCCTCTGCATGATTGATCAACACCAAGACCTCCACATCGCAATCGGGCAAAGCACAAGCCTCCAGCGACTTCAAACTCAACAGCAAATCCGACTCATCATAAGCAGGCACAGTAACCACCAAACCCAAAACAGGCGAAGGCGCCACCCCCACCAAAGGCGGATACAAAGTTCGCTGCTGCAAATAAGACGTCATGCCGCCAAAGTACGTAAGTTCCGGAAAATGAAGTACCTTCGCAAACAAACACCTCACCATGAATATCTGGATCACAGGAGCCTCCTCCGGCATAGGCAAAGCCCTGGC
>WGBN01000394.1 GCA_015494245.1 Saprospiraceae bacterium
CCCACAATGTGGTCATCACCAAGGAATCGCCCAACTACAGCAGACGATAAAAGCCGGATGAACCGGCATAGCAAAATATTTCGTGGAAAAAGGCAAACAGACACGGACGCGCGGCGCCATTTCGCGCCACGATTTAGAGCAGCAATTGAACCTGAAACAATTGCAAGTCAACAGTCTGTTGGCCATCACCAAGGCCATCAACGCCAATGTGAAAGCCCCCGATTTGTTCGAGATGTACCGCTCCTTTCTCGAATGGGAAATGGGCGTTGGCAAAATGGCCCTCTTCGTCTCCGAAGGCGAACACTGGGCCTGCGCAACCTCTCTGGGCATCGGCCAGGAGCTCTGCCATCGCCGATTTGGCGAAAGCCAATTTCATCGCTTCCGGCAGGTGGAAAGCCTGTACGAAGAGGAAGATTCCCCCTTCCGGGAGTTCGAAATTGTCATCCCCGTACATCACAAAAAGCAGCCCCTCGCCTTTGTGTTTCTGGCCGACATCAAAGACGACCAGGACCTGCACAGCAAAATTCAATTCATCACTACGGTTACCAACATCGTGGCGGTAGCCATTGAAAACAAGCGTCTTTTTAAAAGACAGCTGGAGCAGGAGCGCTTCAAACAGGAACTTCGCCTCGCCGCCAAGATGCAGCGCATGCTCATCCCCGAGCAAATGCCGCGCACGGCTTTTTACGAATTTGATGCCATCTACCAACCCAAATTGGGCATAGGGGGAGACTATTACGACATCCTCCTGCTCAGCGAACACAAAATGGCCTTTTGCGTGGGCGACATCTCCGGCAAAGGCGTAGCCGCCGCCCTGCTCATGGCCAACTTCCAGGCCCACTTCCACAGTCACCTGAACCAACGCGACGGCCTGGAAAAGCTGGTGCGCAACCTCAACGAATCGGTCATGCGCATCACGCGGGGCGACAAATTCATCACCTTTTTCGTGGCCGAATACGACATGCTCACACAGCAATTGCGATACGTCAATGCCGGCCACAACCCGCCCCTGCTCATCAGCAACGGCCAGCTCAAAAAACTCGACAAAGGCTGCACCATCCTCGGCGCCTTCCCCGAATTGGAACAGGTGGAAATC
The DNA here is from genome assembly GCA_015494245.1 of Saprospiraceae bacterium. Lineage (GTDB taxonomy): Bacteria > Bacteroidota > Bacteroidia > Chitinophagales > Saprospiraceae > WGBN01. The sequence continues at coordinate 1,097 of WGBN01000394.1, forward strand.
GGCGAAGAACAAATCACCCACGAAACTCTCATCATGGCCTATACCGACGGGCTGACTGACATCCGAAACGAAGAAGGCGATTTCTTTGACGAAGACCTCGGCTATAAATTCGTCAAAACCCACTACCAGCTCCCCGTCAGGGATTTCAACCTGCTGCTCAGAGAAGAGCTCGAACGCTTCAAAGGCGATACCGAATATCCCGACGACCTCACCGTGCTGACCTGCAAAATTTATTAGGCGGCTTTCGCCAAATCAAACACTGCTTCATCAAACCATGCGCATTGCCGTCAACACCCGCTTCTTGCTGCCCCGACACTTAGAAGGCATCGGCCTCTACACGCAGGAAGTACTCCGCCGCCTCACGGCTATGCGCCCGCAGGACGAATTCTTTTTCTTTTTTGACAGGCCCTGGCAGGAGCGGTATATTTTCAGCCCAAATGTACGGCCCGTCGTTTTGTACCCGCCCGCACGCCATCCGATTTTGTGGTATCTGTGGTTTGAGTGGAGCCTGCCAAAAGCCTTGCAAAAATGCCGCGCCGACCTCTTTTTTTCACCCGACGGCTACCTCTCTTTGCGCAGCGACACCCCCTCCATCATGACCCTGCACGACCTAGCCTACCTCCACTATCCCGAACAAATGCCGCGCAGTGTACGCTATTACTACCACCGCTTCATCCCCCGCTACCTGCAACGGGCCTACCACATCCTCGCCGTATCCGACTATACCAAACAAGATATCATCAACAACTTCAAAATATCCGGAGAAAAAATCAAAGTTACCTGCAACGGCGTCCGCGAGGCTTTCGCCAAACATCCCTCTGACAGAGCTGCGGAAAGCCGGACTGCTCGAAAAAATTTCAGCGAGGGTAAGCCCTTTTTTCTGTACGTGGGCGCCATGCATCCCCGCAAAAACGTATTGGGCCTCATACGGGCCTTTGATTTGTTTAAAACCGAAACCGGAGCCCCTCATCTCCTGCTGCTCACCGGCCGGAAAGCCTGGATGACAGCAGAAATTGAAAAAGCTTTCGCTTCTGCCCGGCACAAAAACGACATCCGCTTTACCGGCTACCTGACCGAAGAAGAACTCCCTCCCCTGATGCGGGCAGCCTTTGCCCTGACTTACGTCTCCTTCTTCGAAGGCTTTGGCGTGCCTCTGCTCGAAGCCATGCACAGCGAAATCCCCATCATTACCTCACAGGCCTCTTCCATGCCCGAAGTAGCCGGCCCGGCAGCCCTGTACGCAGACCCGCACAGCCCCGAAAGCATAGCCCGTGCCATGCAGCAATTGTACGAAAATCCGGCCCTCCGCCAAAAGCTCATCGAAGCCGGAAAAACGCAAAGACAAAAATTCAGCTGGGAGCAGGCAGCAAGGGATTTAAATCAAATGATTGGGTAATCGTTTGGGCAGTCCCCCTGGCTCCAAAAGCCCCCCTCCCTCAGGCTTGGTTATAAAAAGATATTTCCCTTATCTTTGCTTCCATGCAAAAGCTACCTGTAGGCATACAAGACTTCAGTAAACTCCGCAGAGGAGACTATCTCTACGTGGATAAGACGCGAGAAATTTATCGTTTGGCTTCACAAGACGGTTATTACTTCCTGTCCCGCCCCCGTCGCTTTGGAAAATCCCTGCTGGTTAGCACTTTAAAAGAACTATTTTCCGGAAATAAAGAGTTATTTAAAGGCCTGTGGATAGAAGACCAATGGGAATGGGAAAAGACCAATCCCATCATACACATCCCCTTTGCCAGCCTGGATTACAAAATAAACGGGCTTTATACTGAGCTCCAAAAATACATTCAGGAGGTGGCCCGTTCCCACGGTATAGCTTTGCAGGATGACAGTCTCAAAAATCAATTTGAAGAACTTTTGAGAAAATTAGCTCAAGCCAAAGGCCGGGTCGTCCTGCTCATAGACGAATACGACAAACCCATCATAGATTTTCTCGGAAAAGAAATGGCCCGGGCGCAGGAAAACCAGCAAATTCTCAAAAACTTCTATTCCGTCATTAAAGACAGCGACCCTTATTTACGCCTCGTATTTATCACCGGTGTTTCAAAATTCAGCAGGGTAAGTATTTTCTCTGACTTAAATAATCTCGACGACCTGAGTTTACAAGATTACAGGAGCAACACCCTTCTCGGTTACACCCAGGAAGAACTGGAGCATTATTTTTCGGACCACATCATTTTCACAGCTCAAAAACTTCAATTGGCAAAGCAAGAGTTGATTGAGAAGATACAGCGCTGGTACAATGGCTATAGCTGGAATGGGTTGGATTTCGTGTACAATCCTTTCTCTGTGCTCAACTTCTTCACCAAGAGCTTTTTCATGAACTATTGGTTCAAAACGGCAACGCCTACATTTCTTGTAGAACTCATACGTAAAGAAGTTTTTTACGATTTTGATTCCATCAAAGTTGGAGATACGGCCTTTGACTCTTTCAATATTGAACACATAGACATCATCACCCTTCTCTTTCAAACCGGATACCTGACCATTAAAAAATACGATGCAGAAAGAGAGCTCTACACTCTGGGCTACCCCAATCGAGAAGTCAAAAAATCCATGTTGGAATATCTGGTGCAAGCCTTTAGCAACACCTCGGCCACCCAAGTGCGTTCTTATGCCTTAGATGTAGTGGAGGCTTTACAGGCAGAGGATTTACAGAGGGTCAAAGAAGTCTTTAACACACTTTTATACAGCCTTCCGTACCAATTGCACAGAGACGAAGAGAGCTTTTACCACGCAATCATCCATCTGTTTTTCAAATATATGGGCTTAGACGTACACAGCGAAGTCAGTACCGCCCGCGGCCGTGCCGATGCCATTGTAGAGCTCGATGACAAAGTTTATTGCTTTGAGTTTAAACTCAACAAGTCGGCTAAGGAAGCCTTAGAGCAAGTTAAAGAGAAAGGGTATCTGGACAAATATCGCCACAGTTCTAAAAAACTCATTGCCGTAGGCGTCAATTTTTCCACGGAAAAGCGCGAAGTGGATATGCTCCTCTCCGAGGCATTGTAAGCATTTACTCCCTGAGCTTCCCTCTAAACATGCGAAACAGAAAAGAAAAATAACCCGCTACCAACACAATACCTATGGCAAACCAAACCCTGGCGACTTGGGCGCCGGCCTCGTCTAAACCTGCATTAAAAACGGTCAAGTCAGGATGGGAGGCATTGGCAGACGGCAGCAACATGGGGTACATGGAAACAGCTGTAGCTATCAGACCTCCGGCAATAAAAAGACTGGAGAAGAAAAAAGGCTGCCAATCAGCCCGCAGGCGATGCGCGAAGAGCAAACCAATGCCTCCTGCCAACATCAGCAAAGGGAAAATCCACAACACCGGCATCGCTCGGTAATTTTGCAAGGCCTCGGGCCGGATGCTCTGCCAGACAAAAAGAGCAGCCAGGCTCAAAGCCAACAGCACAGCTGCCCATACGGGTATCTTTTTGCGCAAGCGCTCTGCCAGAGTTCCCTCTGTCTTTAAAACAATCCAGGCTGCTCCGTGAATGCTCAAAGCCAGCAAAGCCACAAGGCCCAGCTCCAAAGTAAACCAATCTACCACGCCGAGGCGCTCGCTTAAAGGGCTGAAGCGGCTGTTCCACAGCGGCAAAAAGAAGTAGTTGCTGTCATATAGTGCCGCTCCCTCTTCCATACCTCCCAAATTGACACCCCGAACGACATTGCCCAGGGCCAGGCCATAAAACAGCGCCAATAAAAAACTCGCAACGCCAAAAGCCACATCCCAAAACTGATGCCAAAGCGGATGATCCACAAAATGCCTAAGCTCCAAACCCAAAGCCCTGAAAATGAGCAGCCACAACAAAACCATCAGCGGCAAATAAAAGCCGCTAAAAGCCGAGGCGTACAACAAGGGAAACGCCATAAACATAATACCCCCCGCAGCAATCAGCCAAACCTCATTGGCATCCCAATACGGGCCTATGGCCCTGTGAATGAGCCTGCGCTCCGATTCATCCCTGGTAAAAAAAGTGTACATCACTCCCGCACCAAAGTCAAACCCATCCAAAAGGATGTAAACGATCAGCATCAAACAAAGAGCTATAAACCAAAACAACTCCATCGCTACAGCTTTTTAGGTTCGGGCCCCTGATAAATGATTTTCCCCAGCAATACGGCAAAAACCAGGCCCAACAAAACATATAAACCTACAAATCCCAAAAAAGTAAACAACACATTGCCCGCAGACACGGCCGGAGACACACCTGCTTCGGTACGCATCAAGCCATACACCAACCACGGCTGCCGGCCCAACTCTGCAGTGTACCAACCGGCCAAATTGGCGATATAGGTCAGAGGCGCCATCAGCATCAAGAGCCAAAGCCAAAAACGACTGCTCAACAAACGCCTCTTGACATAAAGAAAAACACCCCACAGCATTAAACCTATGAAAAGCGTCCCCAAACCCACCATGATGTGATAGGCGTAATACAAGCCCGGTATGTTTGTCGGGTGCTCCTCAGGCGGAAACTCATCTAAGCCCTTTATTGGAAAATCCCATTCGTGATAGGTCAAAAAACTCAGGACCTTCGGTATAGCCAGCTTATTGTCTAAGCGGCGCTCTGCCATATTGGGCTGACCGATGAGCACCAGTTCACTGCCCTGCTCCGTTTCAAAAATCGCTTCCATACCGGCAAAAGTAGCAGGTTGATGAACCGCCACATGCTTGGCGACCCAATCACCGCTGGGAAAAGCAACCACTACGGAAGAAATCACTCCCAAGACCACAGCCGTGCGCAAAAAAAGGCGGCTGTAAGCCTCCCGTTTCCCACTCAGAGCATAAAAAGCCCCAACAGCTCCAACCACAAAAGAAGATGTGAGCACAGACGCCGCCTGATTGTGCAGAAATACCGGCCAAAGCCAGGGATTCCCAAAAAGAGCCCGGAAATCTTTCAAAACGAACTTCCCATGCTCCAGAATTTCATACCCCACCGGGTGTTGCATCCAGGCATTGGTAGCGATAATCAGTAAACCACTCAACCACGACCCCAACATCACCATCAAAGCCGACATAAAATGCAGGCGCTTGCCCAGCCATTTTTCACCATACAAAAACAAGCCCAGAAAAGTAGATTCCAGGAAAAAAGAAAACAAGCCCTCCATGGCAAGAGTCTGCCCCACCACACTGCCCGTCAGCTCGGAAAATCTGGCCCAATTGGTGCCAAACTGAAATTCCATCGGGATACCCGTAACCACGCCCATCACAAAATTCAGGGCAAACACCTTCATCCAAAAACGGGCTGCCCGATTGTAAATCGCCTTGCCCGTGTACAAAAATTGCAGCTTGTACAAAACGATAATCAACGACAGGCCCATCGTCAAAATGGGAAACAGATAGTGAAAGCTTATGGTAAAAGCAAATTGCAAGCGCGCATACAACAAAGCATCTTCCATGATTTGTCTATTGGGTGATCACTCGGACAGAAAGCTCCGGCTTTCCTGCTGCCCGCAAAAGTACATCGGGCTTTCGCCAAACTCTGTAATACATGTTACATCACCTCAACAAATCCCGCACAGCCTCTAAGCTCCCGTCATTTTCTGCCGGTTCAATGCGCAGCAAATGACACATCAACTCGTAAAGGTTAATGTTTTCTATCACAGGAGCGGTAGAGCCCTCTTTAAAATCCGGCCCCTGCGCGTAAAAAATGGCATTCATATCCGAATAAGCCGGGTCATAGCCATGCGCCCCCGGCGAAGGCTTATTGGGATGGCTGTCAAAATAAGCCCGCGTAGTGATGCTCCAATGCAAATCCGCTACGCCAATGATGGGTTGCACCAGCGGATAGTCGTTGTAGTAATAGCCCTCCGGAAGCTCCCCCTTGCGATAAATATGCATGTGTGGGTGCGCTCCTTTCAGCGCCTGATAGACCGCCTCCTCCTTCCCCTCTTTGGGCCGCAGAGCGAGGATGGGCGACCAGTCCACGACCATGACATCCTCCATATTGATGTAATCGTCAAGAAAGATGACGCTGTCGCGGCTGGTGCTCGTCATGCCGTGATCGGAAACGACCATGAGATTTACCTGCTCGCTGAGGCCGCGTTCTTCCAGGCCTTGCTGCAGAGCGGCCAACTGAGCATCCACCTCTTCCAGGGCAGCGATGGCCTCGGGGCTGGCGGGGCCGTGGTGGTGTCCCGATTCATCGGGTTCGTGAAAATAGAGCGTGATAAATTGAGGTCTTTCGCCTTTCGGCAAATCCAACCAGGCCAACACCTGCTCCACCCGCTGTGCAAAAGGAAAATGGTGATCGTAAGGCTTCCAGTAAGTCGGCCGGATGCCTCCGATAGCCGCTTCGGAGCCGGGCCAAAAGAAAGTAGCTGTCTTGACTCCCTGTTTCTCAGCCGTCACCCAAACGGGCTCGCCCTGATACCAGGAAGCATCAGACACTGCCCCATTGCTCAGGCGATACCAACGGTCGTTTTCCGCATCGTAAATGGTATTGGCAATGATGCCGTGATGCCCGGGATAAAGCCCCGTTACAATAGTCAGGTGGTTGGGAAAGGTCTTCGAAGGAAAAGCCATCCTCAAGCCCTCAGCCCGAACGCCATGTGCCGCCATGGCATCCAAAGCCGGCGTATTCGCCAAATCCGGATAGTCATAACGACAGCCATCAAAAGAAACGAGGATGAGCGTGGGGATGTCTTTCCCAGTCTGCTGCGCCTGCGGCTCCACCGCAGAACGCGTAAAGCAAGCCGTGAGAAAAAAGAGGAACAGCCAAAGGAAGCGAATAGGTTTCATACCGGATGTCTTTACGTCTTAAAGAGGTAAAGGTAGGGAAATGTGGTTGAATGAGTTTGTCCTCAAATGTCGGACAGTTTTTCAGCAAGCTTAAGTATTTTCCTCCTAAAAATATGTTTTCACTGCAAATTCATATTGCTCAATAAATATCCTCTTGAAAATGGTGATATTATTCTGCTCATAAAACAGCAACATAGCTTTCTTGTAATCGACACTGTCAACCGTTCGAAATGAGACAGGGCAATAGTTATGGTTTATCAATATTGCATTACTTACAATTCTTGCCGTTCTTTTATTCCCATCAACAAACGGCTGAATGTACGAAATAAGAATAAGCGCAAGAAGAGCCTGCTCAAAAACATTTTCTCTTTTATTTATCAAATTACAAGCTAAGGACAAAGCTTCTTTAATTTGGAATTCATTATCTATAGGGCGATAGTTGGTTCCTGAAATACCAACTCTTCTCTTTCGTATATTTCTGTCAACGACAAGATCTTTAGTCAAGATGCTATGAACATCTTCAATCTTAGACACGGATAGGGGGAACAAATAATCCGGATTTTCAATCACAAAATCAATAGCTTGCTTATGGTTAAGCAGCATTACGGCTTCTTCTTTTGATTTCCCTGCCGCAGTTTCTCTTTCTTTTAAAAGCCGCTCTGTTTCCAGCAAAGAATAGGTATTCCCTTCTATCTGTGAAGACTTCCAGCTCAAATCAATAGCAAGTCGTTCAAACTCTCTCTTCACCTCAAATTCACTTAATTCAGATATATTTTTCTCAAATTCTTTTTGCAAGGCAATTAAGCAGCTCAATTCATCTTCTGTAAACAATTCCACCTCAGGAAGCACATCTCTTAACAGTGTAAAGTTAAAACCCTCAATTATTCTTCTCTCATCTATTTCTTTTTTATAATACTCGTGGACATCAATTTCTCGAAACAGCTTGTAATATGCTGACAACCTATATC
>WGBN01000395.1 GCA_015494245.1 Saprospiraceae bacterium
CAATCAAAGAGAGAATGCCAAAGAAAAACAGCGGGCGCGAAGTCATGCCGTAGCCACCGAAGAAAAATTTGGAAATGCTCAGCCAAAGCAACACACAAAAGCCGAGTACGAAGAAAAGCACGCCCAAAGCGCCAAAAAAGTGCATGGGCCGCTTGCCGAATTTTCCGATAAAAGTGATGCTCATCAAATCCAGAAAGCCCTTGATGAAGCGCTCCACGCCGAATTTGCTCACACCATACTTGCGCGGCCGGTGCTGCACCACTTTCTCCCCAATGCGCGTAAAGCCCGCCCACTTGGCCAATAGCGGAATGTAGCGGTGCATCTCGCCATACACCTCTATGCTCTTGACGACTTCCGCACGGTAGGCCTTCAAGCCGCAGTTGAAATCGTGCAGGGGGATGCCGCTGATGAAGCGCGTAACCGCATTGAAAAAACGCGAAGGCAAAGTCTTTCCGAGCGGGTCGTGCCGCTTTTTCTTCCAACCCGAAATCAGGTCGTAGCCCTCCTCCGCAATCAGGCGATACAGCTCGGGGATTTCGTCCGGACTGTCCTGCAAGTCGGCATCCATGGTGATGACCACCCGCCCCTGCGCAGCCTGAAACCCCGTGTGCAAGGCAGCCGACTTCCCGTAATTGCGGCGAAATTTAAAGCCCCTGACCCTGGAGTTGGCTTTCGCCAAATCCCGTATGACGCTCCAGCTCTTATCCGTGCTGCCGTCGTCTATAAAAATGATCTCGTAATCGAAATCGCCCTCTTCCATGACACGGCGTATCCAGGCCTCCAACTCGGGCAAAGACTCCTCTTCGTTGTATGCGGGTACGATGACAGAAATATTCATAAATTCTACACTTTGGCATTTAATCCTTTTTAAGTGTTCGCAGCACAATCCAGGCCAGGCTGGCAGCGAGGCCAAAGCCTCCGATGGCGCTGCGGGCATAGCTGAAAAGCGCATCTGCCGGCTTCACCGAAAAATCACTGCTCTCCAAAGCCTCCATCGCCTTCTGCAATTTATCGCGGGGCGTGATGCGGGGCAGCCATTCGCGCATGGCCTCCTTTTGAAGTTCGGCCAGGTGGGGGTCCTGCTGATGAATGAAGTAGTAAAAGAGGTAGTACAGCAGATTGGCCACCAGATACACCACAAAGCCCGAGCGCAAAACGGCCTTAAAATCGGACGCCTCCTCCTGCCGGCAGCTCACCACCATGGCCTTATACATCGCCCAAAGGTAAAACACAAAAGAGGCGTAATACACATAGGGCGACAGCATCAACGGCTTGTCTATCCAATAAAAAAGCAGGAACCAGGCGATGACGCCGGCTCCCGCTATGAGTCCGTACTGAACGTTCTTATTCCTCATGCATCCAAAGACGTCTGGGCTTCTTTCTTCAAAACAGCTGCGCCTATGAGCGATACAATCACACCCATAACAAGGCTGCCAACAAAGCTCCAAACGAGCATCATGGGGCCTGTCATCATCTTGCCTGCCATTTCCATAGATTGCTCAATCTGTTCATCGCTTTGCCCCTGAGCGGCCATTTGCTCCATAGCGGCCTGTTTGACCTGATCGATGAAATCGGGATCAATGAAATTCATAAACACCCACATGTAAACCACTCCGATCAGGGCGATGATCAGGCTCGCTACAAAGCCCACTTTAAAAGCTTCTCCAAAAGAAATGGCCCCACCCTGATCTTCGCGCTGCTTGCGGATGGCCGTAAATAGCGCCCAAACAAAAATGGCAATGGAAAGGATTGAACCCAGCCAATTGCTTTTGCCGGAAGCGGGGTCTGTCATTCCCGCCAGATATAGAATAAGGGAAACGACTACAGTCAAAAGGCCACCGATAAGCCCGTAAACTAAAGCATGGTTTTTCTGATTCATGATACCTGTTTTAAAAGTGAACAAATTCTGAAACACAGCCCGGCTTGCCGGGGCATATTGCCCAAAGTTACTAAAAAACTCATTTTCGCAGCACATCCTCATCTCGCGGCCCCTGTGCCCGGAAAAAGCCCCTTGCGCGGCCCTTCAGTTTTTGCCCGATAAAGGGGTTGTTGCGCGATTTCGACTCTGTCTCTTATACACATCTGACGC
>WGBN01000396.1 GCA_015494245.1 Saprospiraceae bacterium
ACGATAAATGAGATTCGCTTATTTATCCTGCCGGCTTACAGGATGAAGGGGCCTCATTATGTTTTCGACATATTCCTTTCTTGTTTGATGCTGGTGGTTTTTGTGTTTGCTGTGGGTGTTGGGTTGTCGAAGCGTCGGGTGTCATCTTAGTTTATGTTTTGGCTGTAGAGCGGACTTCAGTCCGCTAACAGTACCGCGGACTTCAGTCCGCCCAAAAGCTAAGCGGACTGAAGTCCGCTCTACAGTTCTACTTTTACGAGTTTTAATTCATTTCTTTTTTCGCTGGGGATGACGATTTCTTTGGCGCTCATTTGCAGGGCTTCGGTGAAGCGCAGTTGCAGGGAGAGGTGTTGGGTGTTGAAGAGGGTTGTGCGTTGGGCTTTGCCATCGCCGGTGAGGTTGTAGGAGCTGACGGTGTTTTCATAGCGTATTTCGTCGTTGAAGAGCAGGCGTAGGCGGGCTGTGGTGGTGGCGAGGAAGTAGGATGAGAAGATGCCTTCGTCATTTTGGGAGTACTGTTTTTTGTGGAGGATGTTGTCCCATTCCAATTCGCCATTGGGGTTGTAGGAGAGGGCGAAGACCTCATCGAAGTAGTAATCTACGGCGAAGCGATTGCTGAAACGGGAGCTGGCGGGGGATGCCAGGGCGCGGTTGTGCTCGAAGGCGTGGCTGCGTTCGCAGAGGAGGATGACTCCGCCATCCTGGCGGGAGACGACATCCTGGACGAAGGCATGGCCAATGCCTTTGGCGCGGTCGCGGTTGGTAATTTTCGTGATGAACAACTCATCAAACGGTCTGTAAGTCAAGACGGGGATGCCGTTTTGCACGCCATTTTCCAGGGGCATGCGCAGGAAGAAGCTGCCCACGGCGCGGTTGAGGCTTTCGTCGGTGAAGAGCCCGCCGCCCACGATGGCGTGGTGGAGGTTATCGTAGCGATAGCGCTGTTCGTGGGTGATGAAATCGGGCATGAGCATGAGGGCGTGAGCGGGTTTTTCTCCACTGCCGGTATAAGTGTAGATGTTGAGCCTGTGTTCCTGCAGTTTGCTTTTGCGGTTGTTTTCTTCGGTAAGGACGTACATATAGCCCTCATTGTCCACGAGGAAGTCCGAAAAAAAGCGATTGCCCGAGAGGCTTTCTATTTCGCCTTCCCATTCCCAGAGGGGTTTCATTTGACGAAAGTCAAAGACCATGGCCCACACTTTGCCCTGAAATTTCTGTTGGTAGATGAGCAGCTTTTGCCGGTCTTCGGAGAGTACGGTTTGCAGGCCTACTTCGTAGAGGGCTGTTTCTAATGGGCTCAGGGTGAGGGAATCGGTGAGGTTGGCGGCGGCATTGTAGCGATGGATTTTGAGATAGGCCTGGCTGTTTTTGCGATAAATGTAGAGGATGGAAAAGCCGCCTTTTTGAGAAACCGTGCGCACGATTTGCGGGCGGCGGCGGTCGAGTTCGAGGTTTTTGGTCCAGCTTTGGTGCATTTCTTCGTCGAAGGCGATGATTTCGACTTCCGTCAAATGCTCTAAGAGGAGCAGCAGGCTGCCCTTGCGGGGGTTGAGCAGTTCATAGCGCGAGGTGGAGCGCAGGGAGACCGGCTCGGAGATATAGACCTCCTGGGCCTTCAGCATGAGGGGCAGGAGCAGGCCTGTGAGGAGGATGGAGATAAATGTTTTGATGCTGTGCATTTTGGGCGATTTAGCGGGCCGGCTAAACTGCCTTTGCTCATTCGTATTCCCAGTTGTACCGGTCCAATTCTTCGATGGCAGCTTCCAGCAGTTGAATACTGGCGAGGATGTCGTTTTTGTCGGCCATTTCAATCACCTGGTGCATGTGCCGCAAGGGGATGGAAATGGCACCGGCAATGGCCCCGCGTTTTCCGGAGCGCTGAACGCCTGCGGTATCCGTGCCTCCGGCGGGGAGCACTTCTACCTGCCAGTTGATGTCGCGTTTCTCGGCCAGTTGTTTCAGGTATTTAACCATTCGGCTGTCGCAGATCGTATATCCATCCATGATTTTAATGGCAGTGCCCTTACCCAGCTCGGTAACCATCTCATGAGCCTGTGCGCCCGGAAGGTCGTAGGCAATGGTTACGTCTAAGCCGAGGCCGAAGTCGGGGTCTATGAGGTGCCCGGCCTTGAGCGCACCGCGCAGGCCGACTTCTTCCTGGACGGTGAAGACGGCGTAGAGGTCGTAGGGTATGGATTTGTCTTTGAGGCGGCGCAGGGTTTCGATGAGGATGAATACCGAGACGCGGTTGTCCAGCGATTTGCTGTTAACGCAGTTGCCCATTTCGATGAGTTCGCGCTCGCGGGTGATGGGATCTCCTACGCTGACGAGCTCCTTGACTTTCTCCCCGGGCAGGCCGAGGTCTATGAAGAAGTCTTTGATCTGGGGTGGTCGCTTGCGTTCATCGGCCTTCATCAGGTGGATGGGCTTGCTGCCCATGACGCCGATGAGGTCTTCCTTGCCATGGATGATGACGCGCTGGGCCGTGAGGGTCTTGGGATCAAAGCCTCCGAGGGTGTGGAAGCGGATGAAGCCATCGTCATCTATATGGGTAACAATAAAGCTGATTTCATCCATGTGGGCAGCGACCATCATCTTCTTGTCTTCACGGCCTTTTTTGATGGCTATGAGGTTGCCCATATTATCTGTTTGCAGCTCATCTACCAGTGGCTCAACCTGCTGGCGGATGAACTTTCTGATGCGATGTTCAAAGCCCGGAGCTCCCGGGGTTTCACATATTTTTTTGAGGAGTGAGACATCAATCATAGAGTAGGGTGTTTTTCTTCAGCACTTATTTGAAAAGGGTGTCAGCTGTCTGTTCGCTTAAGTCTATCCTACAAAGGTGCGGTATTTTTTTGGGTTAGCAAAATTTGGCGTTCAAGCGCTTATCTTTGCGGCATGTCTCTTTTGAAGAAACTGGCGGGAGAAACCGCCATTTATGGCGTGAGCAGCATCTTGGGCCGTTTGCTCAATTTTGTGATTTTGACGCCCTTTTTGACACGGGTGTTGACGAAGAGCGACTATGGGGTGGTCTCCCTGCTCTATACTTATGCCGCCATTCTTTTGGTGTTTTATACTTACCGGATGGAGACGGCCTTTTTTCGTTTTGGCAGCAAAGAAGAAGAAGAGGGCCGCACTTTCTCCACGGCGGCCATTTCGTTGTTGCTGAGTACGCTGGTCTTTACAGGCCTGGTGTTGATGAAACTGCCGGCCATTGCCGGTGCTTTGAACTTTGGCGACCATCCGGAGTACGTGCGCCTGGTGGCTTTTATCATTGCTTTGGATGCTCTGGTCGCCATTCCCTTTGCGCGCTTACGCCTGAGCAACCGGCCTGTGCGTTTTGCCATACTGAAGACCGGGCAGATCGTCCTCAATCTGGGATTTATCTTCCTCTTTTTTAAGGGCATCCCCCATTTGCCGGAAGGCAAACAAGCCCTGCTCCCCTTTGCTGCCGATAACCGGATTGCCTGGTTGTTTTTTGCCAACCTGCTGGCGAACTCTCTGATCTTCATGAGTTTGCTACCCATGTATTTGCGCATGCCCTGGCGTTTTGACGGCAGGTTGTGGAAAAAGATGCTGATTTATGCCATGCCGCTGGTAGTCGTGGCTTTGGCGGCAGTCATCAATCAACTCATAGGCATCCCCTTGCTGGAGCGCCTCCTGCCCGGCAGCCTGGAGCAAAACCGCGCATGGACGGGAGAGTACAGCGCTGCTGCCAAACTGGCCGTGCTGATGAATCTCTTTACCCAGGCTTTCAACTACGCTGCCGAACCCTTCTTTTTCAACCATGCCGCACGCAGCGATTCCCGCGCTATTTACGGCAAGGTGGCCCAGGCTTTTACGCTGGCAGGCAGCGTGGCCCTGGTGGGTATAGTGGCGTATTTGGATGTGGTGAAGTACTATCTCGGCCCTCATTTGCGCGACGGCATAGGTGTGGTGCCCATTTTGTTGTTGGCCTACCTCTTTCTGGGCTTGTATTACAATTTTTCGATTTGGTATAAGTTGAGCGATCGCACGCATTTTGGCGCTTACATTTCTTTGGCCGGCGTTGCCATTACGCTTTCTATCAATATACTGTTGATTCCGAGCCTGGGTTACTATGCGACGGCTTTTGCGGCCCTGGCCTGCTATGGCTTCATGGCCTGGGCTTCGTATTGGACGGGGCGCAAGCGCTATGCCATTCCCTATCCCATGCGCAGCCTTGTTTTTTATTTGTTGACGGCTGTAGTCGCAGTGGGGGTAAGCATGTGGGTGCGCCGGTTTTTTGAGGGCAAATTTGCGTATGTCTTACTTGTGAATACCGTTTTGTTTCTCGTTTATGCTTTGATGATGTATAAGAGGGCGCATCGGGATTTGTCTGTGTAGTAA
>WGBN01000397.1 GCA_015494245.1 Saprospiraceae bacterium
CCCCCTGCCCGAAGCGCAAACCGACCGCTTCATGCTCAAAGTACTGGTGGACTATCCGAAGCCCGAAGACGAGTTGGAGATCATGCGCAAAAACCTCTATGCTCAAAACTTCGGCCAGGTTCAGCCCGTCATTGATACCCGCGAAATCCTCGAAGCACGCAAAACCGTGCGCAAAGTTTATGTAGATGCCAAAATAGAGCAATACATCCTCCAAATCGTACTCGCTACGCGCAAGCCCTCCCAATTCGGGCTGGACAAACTCAAGCCCATGATCTCCTACGGCGCCTCGCCCCGAGCCGGCATTTTCCTTGGCAAAGCCGCCCGTGCCCTGGCCTTTCTCGAAGGTCGCGGCTATGTATTGCCCGATGACGTTCGCGCTCTGGGGCACGATGTGCTGCGCCACCGAATCGGCCTCACCTACGAGGCTGAAGCCGAAGAGATTACGGCAGAAAACATCATAGATGACATTTTCAACGCCGTGGAAGTTCCCTGATGGAAGTCTTTGAAAACATCCGTCCCTGGTTAGAGCAAAACAAGCTCGAGCTGGCCTTCAATTCCAGGGAACTCCGCCACATCCCCCAGGATCGCTGCGTAGTACTGGTCATAAACAAGGTACTGCCGGGCTTAGATGCCCTGCTGCTCAACGAGCTTTTGCGCCAATTAAACCGCCCCTACATCCTCCTGGAATCTCCTCCTTCCGAAGACTTCCCCAGGCAGGAGATATCTATGGGCCTGATCGTGGATTTCCCCAACACACCTCTGAAAAAAATGCGCCGCAACCGGCAACTCAACAAGCTTTTCGGGCAACTGCGCAAAAAAAATCTCCCCATCATCCCCTTGCGCCTCCACATCCCGGAATTGGAAAAATACCCTCAGGCTATGCGGGCCTTTCAATTTCACCGTGCACAGCGCAAGCCCATACAGGCCCAGTTGCGCATAGGCCAGGCCATCCTGCCCGAAGAGCAAAAAAAACTCGGAAAAAACAGCCACTTCAGACTTTACGTCCAATCCAGACTCTTTGCGCTCGGTACAGCCCTGCAAGTACAATCTTTCTTCTTTCCCACTTCTCAGTCAAAACGGGAAGAGAATCAAATGCTCCCCCTCGCTCCTGGCACAGATCCAGCACTCATCGCAAGAGAAATGCAATCGCTGACCTTTGGCGACCTCATTGCTTCCCAGGGCAAATACGACATCTTTGTGGCCAAGGCCCAACAAATACCCAATGCCCTCCTGGAAATAGGGCGCCTGCGCGAATTGACGTTCAGGAAAGTAGGCGAAGGTACCGGCAAAGAGCGGGATATTGATGAATACGACCTGTACTACTACCAGCTCATCATTTGGGATAGGGAAGCTCAACGCATCGTGGGCGGTTATCGCATGGGGCCCGGTGATGAAATTTTCACCAAGTACGGCGTACAAGGATTCTATATACACAGCCTCTTCCGCATCAAACCCGGCTTTTATCCCTTCTTGCGCCAATCCGTTGAGCTGGGGCGCTCCTACGTCGTTCCCGATTACCAAAGACAACGCCTGCCGCTCTTCCTGCTCTGGAAAGGCATTCTCTACTTCCTTCTGCGAAACCCGCAGTACAAAAGCCTGTACGGCCCGGTCAGCATCAGCAAGTACTACACCAACATCTCCAAAAACCTGATCGTCGCCTACATCCGCAAATTTTATTTTGACCACGAGCTGGCACAATACTTAGAACCCCGCCGGCCCTTCCGCTTTCAAACTTCCCGGGAAGTAGATCTGGACCTGCTCTTAGAGAACCTCAAAGCCGACACCCAAAGCCTGGACAACCTCATTCAGGATATAGAACCTCAGCACTTCCGGCTGCCGGTGCTCATCCGCCAATACATCAAACTCAATGCCCGCTTTATCAGTTTCAACGTGGACCCCAATTTCTCAGATGTACTGGACGGCTTCCTCATGTTAGACCTCAAGGATGTCCCGCTCAACATGCTCGAAGCCCTGCAAAAAGATCAACCCAAATGAGCTTTCTAAGAGCCCTGTGGCGCATCGCTTTTTTCTTCTTTTGTGCCGGCACGACGCTCGCCCGCATCATCCTGCACAGGCTGTTGCACGGCCCCAACTTAGACGACACCCTTTATCACCGCAAAAAGTGTATCCGGAAACTCGTCAAAGTACTGGGAACGCGAATAAAACGCAGCGGCACACCACCAGCGCCTGACAAAGGCCCCTATCTCTTCGTCGGCAATCACCGCTCCTATTTCGACCCCATCGTAGTGCTCGCTGATGTTACAGCGCTACCCATCTCCAAAGCC
>WGBN01000398.1 GCA_015494245.1 Saprospiraceae bacterium
GCGCAGGGGGCGGCTCCCTGCTTCTATCAACAGTACTTTGGCGGAGGGGTTTGCTTCGGCAGCGCGTATGGCTCCAAAGAAGCCCGCAGCTCCGCCTCCGATGACGATGATTCTCATGCTGCAAAGATAGTGCAGCCGTGCCGGAATGAAGCGGAAAAAGTTTTTGCTCAGGAGGCGCGGGGAGCACAAAAAAGCCCAAACCCCGGGGAGGGGTTTGGGCCGGTTCCATTTGGTTAAGGACGTATGAGGCAAATGGACCTTCTCGGGCGTTCGGTTCGTTTTTGAACGACCTTATGATGCATTGAACTCAATTGCAAAGGTGGCGGTAGCAGCGCCGGGGTGCTATGATGAAAGTCACAAAGGGGAGTGATTTTTATCAGCGCAGAGATTTTGATGAGATTTCTTTCTAAGGCTTATCTTCGCAGCATGGCTTATTCCTTTGATCAGGCAGCAGATCGCTCGAAGACTCCCTCGGTGAAGTACGCTCCCGCCTTTTTGCGGACGATTTTTGGCAGTACGGATGTATTGCCGATGTGGGTAGCTGACATGGAATTTGAGCCGGCGCCTTTCATTTTGGAGGCTTTGGAGCAACGCATGCACAGGGGCAATTTGGGCTATGAGGTGTATGCCGATTCCCTGCATGAGGCTGTGGCATCCTGGTTTGCCCGTCGCCACGGCTGGACCTTTAAGGGGCAGGATTTGCTCTTCACGCCCAATGTGGTGAGCGCTCTGGCCTTTTTGCTGCAAGAGCTGACAGAGGAGGGCGATGGCGTCATCGTGCAAACTCCGGTTTACGCGCCTCTTTTCCACACCGTTTTGGCCACGCATCGAAAGCCCGTGTACAACAGTCTGAGGTGGGAGTCCGGCCGCTATGAGATGGATTTTGATGCCTTTCGGCAAATGGCATTGCGCCCGGAGAACAAAGTGCTGCTCCTCTGCAGCCCCCACAATCCCGTGGGGCGGGTGTGGCGCGAGGAGGAGTTGAAGCGGTTGGCAGAGATTGCCGAAGAGGGGGATTTGTTCATCATCAGCGATGAAATTCACGGCGACATTGTCTATGCGCCGCACCGGCATCGCCCTTTGTTGTCTTTGCCGTTTGTGAACCCGAAGCGCGTAGCCGTGCTCAGCTCGCCGGCCAAGACTTTTAACATCGCCGGCATCACCAAAGCCTTTGCCCTGATTTCGGACCGCAAGCTGCGCCGCGCTTTTAAAAGCCGGCTCGAAGCTCTATTTTTGCAGCATCCGGGCGCTTTGGCCCAAGTCGCCATGGAGGCTTCTTATCGGGAAGGCGATGCCTGGGTGGATGAACTGCTGGCCTACTTGAGCGAAAACAAGCGCCTGGCTGAAGACTTCCTCAGCACCCATTGTCCGGAGCTCGGGATTGCTCCCTTAGAAGGCACCTTTTTGATGTGGCTGGATTTTTCGGCTTACGGATTGAAGGGCAAAGCGCTGAGAGACCGCCTGGTACAAAAAGGCAAACTGGGCTTAAACCCGGGCAGTTGGTTTGGAGAAGAGGGAGCCTCTTTTATGCGGATGAACATTGCCTGCCCGAGAGAGATGTTGATGAGGGGATTGGAAAGGGTAAAGTTGACGGTTGACAGTTGACGGTTGACGGTTTAGTGTTGAGCGTTTAGCGTTTAGCGTTGAGCGTTGAGTAGGGCGGACTTTAGTCCGCCCGCCCGCTCAGCGGGCTTCAGCCCGCTGAACCACGAAATTCAAAAAAAATTCAAAATGCCAAACAGTCATTTACATGCCGAGTCAGCCACCTCTTTGGAGGCTTTTTTCCGTCGTTTTCGGGAGAATATTTTGGGAGTTGACGCCCGTTTTGAGGGGCCTTATGGAGAGGTGCCGTTGGTATATGCCGATTGGATTGCCAGCGGGCGTTTGTACAAGCCCATAGAGGAGTTGATGTGTGAGCGCTTTGGGCCTATGGTGGGTAACACGCATTCGGAGTCGAGTGAGACGGGGCGGGTGATGACGATGGCCTACCACATGGCTCACCGCATCATCAAGGAGCATGTGGGGGCTGATGAAGACGACGTTTTGATTACGGCGGGTTCGGGCATGACGGGTTGTTTGGCGAAGTTTCAGCGCATTTTGGGTTTGCGCGTGCCGGAGCAGTTGCAGAAGTACATCACCATTCCGAAAGAGCAGCGGCCGGTGGTTTTTATCACCCACATGGAGCATCATTCGAATCATACGCCCTGGTTGGAGAGCATAGCTGACCTGGTGGTGCTGCCCCCCGACGATCAATTGATGGTACAGCCGCAGGCGCTTGAGCAGGCCCTGGAAGAATTTGCCGAAAGGCCCCTGAAAATCGGTTCCTTCTCGGCCTGTTCAAATGTTACGGGCATCATGCCACCTTATTACGAGCTGGCGAAAATCATGCATCGCCACGGCGGATATTGCTTTGTGGATTTTGCAGCCTCAGCGCCTTACGTGGACATCAACATGCATCCTGA
>WGBN01000399.1 GCA_015494245.1 Saprospiraceae bacterium
AGAACGCGGATGACGCGGATTGTGCGGGCTTCGGCAGGCTCAGCCTGAAGGTTTTCGCGGGTTTAAGCGAGTCCAACTTGACAGCTTGTTTTCCAATGGAGACAGCAGGCCAAAAACTTAATGAACCATTGTCTTTAGGCTTTCGCCAAACTTTAGGTTGTGTAAAACAGAAATTCATGCGAACTGCTTTTTTACCTCTGAGCATCTTGACTTTTTTGGGCGCCTGGCTGTGGACCGCCGACACGCATGTGTCGCCTGATATGCACTTATCGGCTGCTGTAGAGGCAGAGACTGAGGCAGACCCCCATGCCCTTTTGTTTTTGCCGCCCATAGATACTTCCCAGTTGTTTGGCACTTCCATCCACTGCATTGGCTGCCACAGTTTTGATCCCGACAGCCTGGCTTTGGTGGATTTTTTTGGCAACGATGTAAACATGTACGACGACTGGCGCTCCAGCATGATGGCCAATGCCGCTCGCGATCCGCTTTGGCAGGCCAAGGTTAGCCAGGAGATTCTCATCAATCCTGCTCATGCAGAGGAATTGCAGACTACCTGCACGGCCTGTCATGCGCCCATGGGGCGATATACGGCTACGCTGCGCGGGCAGGCGCATTACCTGATGAGCGATTTGGCGCAGGACAGCCTGGGGCAGGATGGCGTTTCCTGTGTTGCCTGCCACATGATTTCGGAGGAGAACCTGGGCGAGCAGTTTTCGGGTATGATCAGTTTTGATACTTCGCGGGTTTTGTTTGGGCCTTACCCCAATCCGTTTTTCCCGCCCATGATGCAGTATGTGGGCTTTGAGCCGGTACACAGCGATCACGTGCGCGATGCGGGCATGTGCGCTTCCTGCCATACCCTGATAACCCATTCCGTAGATTTAGAGGGGGAGTTCACGGGGACTACCTTCGTGGAGCAGGCCACTTACCACGAGTGGCTCAACTCCCGCTATGGCGACGAGCAGGAAAACATCACCTGCCAGGATTGCCACATGACGCCACTGGAAGAGCCGGTGGTGATTGCCGCCGATTATCTCTCTTTGGATCCGCGTGCGCCTTTTTACCAGCACGAGTTCGTCGGAGGCAATGTGTTCATGCTGCGCATGTTGCGCGACTTTGCCGACAGCCTGGGGGTGATTGCAGGGCCGGAGCAATTCAATGAGACCATAGACAAAACCCTCTATCAATTGGAGCATAAGACGTTGACTGCCGAGCTGGGGTATGTGGCTTCTGTTTTGGATACAGCGCTGTTTTCCGTGTATTTGCACAATTTGGCAGGGCACAAATTCCCCTCCGGCTATCCCAGCCGGCGGGCCGTGGTGGAGTTTTGGGTGGTCAGTGAAGAGGGCGATACCCTCTTTCACTCGGGGCAGTTGAATGAAGACTATGCCGTAATTGATGAAGACCAGCCTTTTGAGCCACATCACAACATCATTCGGGCCGAGGATGAAGTGCAGATTTACGAACTCGTCATGGGAGATGTAAATGGCGATCTCACAACCATCCTGGAACGCGCATACCAGTCCTTGAAGGACAATCGCCTGGCTCCCGAAGGTTTTGTTTCCACGCATTCTACCTACGATACGGTGCAACTGGTCGGAGAAGTGTTGAGTGACTTGGATTTCAACCGCAATGATTTGGGAGAAGAGGGGAGTGGCAGCGACAACATTTTATACATGGTGCCATTAAACGGATATACGGGCGCTGTCGAAGCCGGCGTAAAAGTGCACTACCAGACCATGCCACCCAAATTTCTGTCGGGCATTTTGGCCGACGACACCCCCGAAATTCAGCGCTTTGCCGAGATGTACGCCCAATCCGATTTCGAGCCCGTAGTCGTGGCTTCAGATTTCCTGCCGGAAGTCTATGTGGAGAGCACGGGAGTGGCAGATGTTGAAAACTCGTTTATTGATAGAGGGGCATTCCTCCCGTTAGAGCTCTATCCCAACCCCGCCGCTATCGGCCACGAGATATATCTGCACCTGCCTGCCCTGACAGGCCATTTACATGTCCGCATGTACGACCTAAGCGGAAAACCGGTGCTGAAAACAAACCTCCGCGCCAACGGCCGTGAAACCGACTACGCCCTGCAACTCCCCCATACACCCGCCGGCCTCTATTTCCTGACCGTCTATGCCGAGACGGGGGAGAAGTGGATGGGGAAGGTGGTTGTTTTTTGATGGGGTAGCCATAAGCGTTTTTAAACGTTTAAACAACGCATAGAATCTCCTGCAGTCTTGAATTTTGCGTGCAAATAGCTCATGCTGTGTTTTGTCAGATGCATGAGTTGTTTTGGCACTCTGCTGAATATTGCCTGATAAGGTAAACTTCGCGAGAGTGTCTCATGCAATGCATTTTTATTTTTTCACGTTTAAATTCAAGAATTTAAATATTGGTCAACCAAATACTGCATACTTGTGGGGAGTGCCTTTGGCAAATGATGAGCCCAAAGACTTTTTGCCTGAGGAAGGATGGGAATTGTTGTATTTGGGCTTGGGTACGCCTGATGATCCTACAGACATACCTTCTCTTGCTCTGTATCACAGGCCCAGTGGGAAAATACGCCTGCTGGCTTATTTGGAGAACTTGACAGGGAATGATTATTCTGAGCTGTATATTCAGCATGCTGATAAGGATTATTACTCTTATGTGAGTGCTGTATTGGAGCATGCTTCTATGCCAATAGAGAACATAGAGGGCTATCTCGATAAAAATCTCAGAATAAATTCTCCCAATAAGATATGGGATTTATATTCCGGAAGCGGAGATACTGAAGGTATTTGGATGGTCGCTGAAATACCTGCTTTCTATGACCCCTGTGTGTGTCAATATAGCTCCGGATTAGAATTTGGCATTTGGGTAGCTAATACAATAGACTTTACCATAACGCTGACAGGGAATGGCCAAATTGAGCAGGTTTTTCCGGCATCCTCAAATAATACCGGCAGTTCAACTCTCAAAGGAATTCAACAATTCCACAAAGGATATACCAAAGGAGTTTTGGCTTACAAGAATATTAAGAAGTTTTTGGAAATGCTTGATGCTCTTACGCTGTCTGCGGCTAATAGCAATCTGGGGGACTTAAGTTCGTCTCAACAGCAGCAACTGCAATCTTTATTGGGGGCTAATACACCTGTTGAGAACTTAACTCAGAGTCAATTGAACCAGTTGTGGGAAAGCAGTCAGACAAATGCTGATGCAAGTGAGATTGCCGGAGTGCTTTTACCCGGAAATGCCAGCGGACAATTTCTTCCTTCGTGGATTAAGCAGGCAGTTCCGTTTGCAGGAGCTGTTATTACTGTGTTGGACTTTATCGCAGCAGGAGGAAAGTCGGCAACCACTCCTCGTCCCATGCGATTTAACCTTTCTACCTCTTTCACAGGAAGCGGCGAATTCTTAGACTCAACTCAAGTTCGTCAATATATTTTTAAAACCCCGGGTGCTGCCGGAGATTTGCCGGTCAATGAGCCCATCTATGACAACCCTTTGGGCGTCTTAAGTATTGTCAATGAGATCAAGGTGTCGAGGACTCATGTCTGGTCAGATGATGAGCAGGGAGCCATGTATTACGATGACTATCAATTGACGAACCCTCTTCAATACGCAGTTAATCCTGCTTCAGGCCTGAATACCATGCCAAAGGATATCAGGGCTTCATTGCGTGTGATTGTGCATTACCCCATTGGAGATTTTCCGCCACCGGGAACTTTCCCTGTATGGGTTCCCGAAACAGGGCTTATAAGGATAGATGATACCACCTATCGTACCCCCTATCTGCCTCTTTCATGTTTGCCGGCTTATAAGATACGTCTTCTGGATTATGTAGAAGGAGGATTGATGGAGGATCGCCCCG
This sequence comes from Saprospiraceae bacterium, assembly GCA_015494245.1. GTDB lineage: Bacteria > Bacteroidota > Bacteroidia > Chitinophagales > Saprospiraceae > WGBN01. The sequence goes on from WGBN01000399.1 coordinate 3,854, forward strand.
AGCCCCAGGTTTATCTGCATTTAATTGCCAGTTTTGAAAAGGAGAATGCCCAGGCGGGAGATAAAGAAGCTTTTTTTGCTCAACTCTATAAAGTTTCTCTGGTTAACACCCCGCCCAGTGTTGAAGAAAACACCAGCCTGCTTTACATACCGGAATATGTAAACCTGCAAAACATTGATGAGTTTTTGTATCAAAATCCGACAGCCTGGAATGGCATACGGATAGAAGGAGACGTTACTTTGACGGATGACAATTTTTTCATCGTGGACGAGCTTTATCCGCCACAGATCGTAACCATTACATCTCCGGGTTCTTCCATTGGCCATCAGACCACGGTGAGCAAAACAGATTTTCAGGTCGGCGATGTGATTTCAGGTGGCTTTGTTCTTGAAAATTTGCCGGATTGTTATCAACCGGTACCACCTTTGACAGCTTCTGAGCTTTCCTCTTTCTGTTCGAACACTACAAAGTATCATCCTGTTAATTTGCTAAACATCTTTGTTCCTGAAGAGGACACAAAGGGCGAAGAGCAGGGTGGTAAGACAAGGCTCTATCCAAATCCCTCACAAGGTTCCTTTACGCTCGAATTTAAACTGGATAAAGATGCCAAAGTCTGGATACATCTCATGGACCAACTCGGGCAGATAAACTATCTGCTCTTGGATGGGTATGAGATGACCGAAGGGATGCATCGCATTCCGATAGAAACTGAAAGCCTGCCTGAGGGCACGTACTTTGTTAAACTGCAAATTGAAGGCGAAACAGAACCTCAGCTTATTAAGTGGATTAATTTGTAAGTTTGAGGTATTTTCGGGCTTGCCTTTAAGCTCTCTCTTAAAGGCAAGCCTGAAAATAAACGCTTAATTTACTACGCTTAAAAATCACATGTCATGAAACTGTTGAAACTTTTAATTCCGTTCCTCCTTTTCTACGCTTTGTTGCTGCCTTCCTGTAAACCTGATGAAGACATCTGCAATGATCCCTACAATTCCGACTGCCCCAATTACGACCCGTGCTTATTGGAAGCCGAGGCTGATGCTTCTTTTAGGTTGGAAGTGAGGCTGATTAAGAATTCTTCGTTTTTTGGATATGAACCTGTCTGGTACCCTGTGGAAGACACTTTTTTTGCTTTAAACCATGGTGCCAGACTCTATTTCAAAGCAAATTCTCCTAAAATGGATGCCTATGCCTGGACAATTGGTGGAGACCCGAGAACATTTACTGATTCAGTTTTTTATCTCGTCTTTACACCTGATGAAGGTCAAGTCGGTTATGTGACGGCTCAATTAAGAGTGGCCAATGATACCCTTGGCGACTGTCTTACCACGTCAGAGCAGCGGGATACTACTTTCAAAACTTTTTATATCAAAGGTTGCTCCATAGCTCCCGGTGCAGAAAGCCCCTATCCCATGAATGGTGTCTTTCGGGGATATGTGGATGGAGACAGTTCTGAAACGCATGATATAAATGTAGATGTTTTGGGTGCCGGTATCTATTCATTCCCCGGTGTAGATTTTGGCCTTGTCCCTATCATCGTTGCTCCTAAAGAGATGTGGATTTATCCAGATGGCTCTCCTCGCGGCTATGCCAAATTACAGGAAGATTACAAGACCCTCATTATGGATTACGAAGTTCGGCAGGATGATGGTTCTTGGGAGAGTCATCAGTTTGTTGGTGAGAGGGTAGAATAACTACCGATAATACACCTCATCCACCTCCCTGAGTGGCGGCAGTTGATCGAGCTGATGGACGGCATCCTGGATGCGGAGGAAGATGTTTTCCTTGCCCAGCTTTTGGGTAAATCCGCTGCGTTCGAGGGCATCTCTGACGGGGCCTTTGAGGCCGATGAGGTAGAGGCGTATGCCTCGTTTGCGGAGGCTTTCGGCGACTTCTTCGAGGGCGTGGATGCCGCTGGAGTCTATGTTGTTCATGCTGTCGGCGCTGATGAGGACGGCTTTGAGTTGGCCCTCTTTACCTTCGGTGAGTTCTTCGATTTTGTTGCGGAAGAAGTTGACGTTGGCGAAATAGAGTTGGGCGTCGAAGCGCAGGATGAGGATGTCGTCGCGCACTTCCAGATCGGCGAATCGGTCTATGTTGCGATAGAAAGGCGTGCCGGGGATGCGTCCGAGTATGGCGAGGTGGGGGCGGGTGGTGCGGTAGATGACCATGCCGAGGGAGAGGAGTACGCCTATGCCGATGCCTTGTTCGACATTGAGGATGAGCGTGGCGAGGAAGGTGGTGAGCAGCATGGCGAAGTCGCGGCGATCGCTCTTCCAGAGGTGTTTGGCTTCTTGGATGTCAATCAGCCCGAGCACGGCTACCATGATGATGGACGCCAGAATGGCTTTGGGCAAATAGTAAAAATAGGGCGTAAAGAAAAGCAACGTCAACAGGATAACGCCGGCGCTGATGATACCTGCCAGTCCGGTCTTGGCGCCGGCCTGGTCGTTGACGGCTGTGCGTGCAAAGCCTCCCATGACGGGGTATGACTTAAAGAAGGAGCCGCCTATACCTGCCAGGCCGAGTGCGATGAGCTCCTGGTTTGCATCTATTTTGTAGTCTCGGTGTTTGGCCTGAATGGCTTTGGCGATGGAGATGCTTTCCATGAAGCCTACAAAAGCAACGGTCAGCGCTGTGGGCATCAGGGCGCGGAGGCTGGCGCCATCGAAGTTCGGCACGGAAAAGGGAGGCAGACCCTCCGGAATTTTTCCTACGATTTTGACGCCGTACCGCTCGCTCAGGCCCAGAAGCCAGACGAGGAGAATGCCAAAAAACACAGCTATGAGTGAACCGGGGATGGAACGGTTGATGCGCTTCAGGATCAGGATGAGGGCTATGCCGCTGGTGCCTACCGCCAGGGTGGCGTAGTTGATTTGGTCGGCTTTTTCAATGGCCTGAAACAGGATTTCGTGGATGTGGTGGCTGCGGGGGATTTCAATTCCCAGCAGGTGTTTTAACTGGCTAAAGCCAATGATCAGTGCCGCTGCTGAGGTGAAACCGCTGATGACGGGGTGGGAGAGGAAGTTCACCAAAAAGCCCATGCGAAAAATACCGAGCAGAAGTTGCAACAAACCCACCATCAGGGCCAGCGTAATGGCCAGTTGGATGTAGGCCTCCGTGCCGCTTTCCGCCAGCATGCCGACGCCCGTGGCGGTCAGCAGCGAGCCCATAGCTACAGGTCCTACGGCCAACTGGCGGGATGTGCCGAAAATGGCATAAATGATCAGGGGTACCGTCGCGGCGTACAAGCCGTAAATGGGCGGCATTCCGGCCAGCATGGCATAAGCCATCCCCTGCGGAATGAGCATCACGCCCACCGTAAGCCCGGCCGAAAGGTCGCCCTTTAGCCAGTCTTTGCGGTAGTCCTTCATCCAATCCAAAGCGGGTATCCAGGAACTCAACTTCATGCACCGGTTTTTTGTGCCGGACAGCCGCAGCGGGCTGTCCGGCGTTTCAAAATTGGGGCAAAGTTAAGTCTTTCGTTGCTGCGCTTTGGTGATGAATGTTACGAAAGGGCAGCTCACATCAGCATAATCCTTTTCCTGTAGAGCACCCTGCCTTCCTCATTCCGGAGGATGAGCAGATAGCTGCCTTTCGGCAAATGCCCGAGCGACATGCTGTTCTCTCCGCTTTGCACCTCCTGCTGCCGAACGAGGCGGCCGGTGAGGTCAAAAATTTGGATTTGGGCTTTTACCTCTTCATCTGACTCCCATTTCAGATTGAGCAGGTCGTGAGTCGGATTGGGATAAACAGAGATGCCGGCCTGTTCGGAAAGCTCTTCTTCTTTTGTGGCAGTAGTAGTCCCGCATGGGTCGTCGGGGTCTTCTACGTTGAAAACTTCAGAGGCGAGCATTCCTCCTCCAAAAGGAACGAAGACCTGATAGGTGCCCGGACTGTCTATGGGTATGCTTTGGGCGATAAGCCCGTTTTGCCAGTGGTATTCGCTATAACCCTCATCTGCAACGAGGTAATAGTCGCCGTCAATGTTCTTGCAGGTGAGGCTGGGACGGGGCAAATCCCAGGGCAGCTCCGGGTAGTTGTAGCTGCGATAGCTGCCGTAATTCTGGGGCGCAAATATGGTCATGATAGGCGTGTAGTCCTCTTCGACTACCGTAAACATGGGAGGATTTTCAGACTCCGTAAAGCCGAAATCAACCAATCGTTTATGCGAAGATATTTGCTGGTGGTTGCCCATGGCCAGGCTGTACATGCTGCCATCATAGACGTAATTCCAGACGATGTGGACAGTCTTGTTTTCTTCATCCATTTTAAACTCCAGGGCAGCGGCCGTCTGGGGAGTGGAGTATTCGGCATTGTTCCAGAGCGTCAGGTTTCCGTCTTCGTTTCTGCGGATGTCGTGTTGTCCGGTAAAGGTGATCTCGGGCGGAGCATCGTAGGTAAATTCATTGTCTTTCCCGCCGAATCGCCAGATGAGATGGCCGTCGTTGTGGTCAATTTTTACGATTTGGTTGAAGTGGCGACAGGACATGAGGATGTTGCCGTCGTAATCCAGCTCGAGGGCGTTGGCGTGGGTCCAATCCACGTAACCGGGGCTGTTCAGCCAGTTTTCATCCACATCGTCGAAGTCGAAATGCTCTGCGGCCTTCCATTCGAAGATCAGATTTTTTTGCGGGTCAAATTCCTGGATGACGGCGGCGATGACATCGGCTTCACTGGAGCCGGGCAGATTGTGGTTGGAGCCGAAGTAGTAGTAATCGCTCAAATCCATGGTGACGATTTCATAGGCCAGCAGGAGGTAGTTGCCGTTATCGAGGATTTGCAGTTCGTGTGGGTCGGCCGTGGCGCCGTTGACGGCTTCGAGGGAGTCCACGATGGTAAAAGTACTGTCCATCATGTAGTACTTCTGATTTTCGGTGGAGTAAAAACTCATCTGCCCGTTGGGCTGGATTTTGAAGTCCACCGGTGTGCTCGTAACGCCTCCGTTGTTGAAGTACTTGTAATACACTACATTGCCGTAGCGGTCCAAAATTGTCAGGGCATGTACGTACTCGTAGGGCGGTACCAGGGTATAGGGAACGCAAAAGTAATACCCTTCCGTTTTAGAGGGTTGATAAATTTCTACTGTCAGTGGCGGCAATTGATCCTGGAAAGGTTGGGCTTTCGCCAAATGCCATCCGGACAAAAGGAGGAAAGCGCTGAGAATCAGGGTAAGTTTTTTCATGACTAAAGGGTTTTGTGTTTTGAATTGTGTATGGGCTGTTTCACATGCTTCTGCAAAATCTGCACCGCAGCCGGACTTTGCAGCAACAAGCGGGGGCAAACGTACAGACTGCATTTGCCGAAAGGCAAAAAAAATAAACGAATGGCCGGTTTTGCTCAACCAAGCGAAGGATTTGTTTGAGAACAATGGTTCATTAGTTTTTGGCCACCTGTTTCCTTTGGAAAACAGGCTATCAGGTTGAACCGGTTAAAACCCGCGAAAATCCGCCGCACCCGCGAAAATCCGCGTTCTATTGGCTATTTAGGCCTTGATAGAACGCGGATGACGCGGATGACGCGGGTTTCCGCGGGTTTTAAGAAAGGTTCAATTGTCAGATGGTGTCATTTATTTTATGTAACTTTGAAATCAGGCCTGAGTTGGGGAAAAATAAAAGATGCATTGAATATTCACTCAACTCTGGGCGTACTGTCACCTCAAAACTTAATGAACCATTGAAATATGGAAAACCCATTCACCCTCACCTTCGGCTTGGAATTAGATCGCTCTCACTATGCCGGCCCTGAGTCTGCTGACGGTCGCTTGTATCTCGGCCCGCAGGGTTTGCTGGAGTGGTTAGAAGAGGCTCTGGAGTTGGAGGCGCCGGAGCAGTCCAATGAATACCTGCGCATCGAAGAGTTTCGTCAGATTTGCCTTGAGCTGGTGAGGAGCAGGAGGGAGAAGGAAGCGGGAGGAGAGGGGGCGACTTTCTTCTTTGAGCAGTCGCTCGAGCTGGATTCTTTTACCACGGCGGCAGATTTGTTGGAGCGGCACGATGAGTTGCTGCTGGCCGGTTGGGATTTTAAGGCCGGTGAGGATGCGCCGGAGCGATTGAAGGTCATGGCCCTGCTGCGGGAAAAGGCGTGTACGCCTCCTCAGCCCGGGCTCAGGACGCTTTCCCCCGGCAGGGCGGAGCGCCTGCTCAGTGTCGAGGCAGCTCTGGAAAAGCCACTTTTTGAAGAAGTGCAGTTGCTGGAGCCCTTAGCGTTGTTGCCGCCCGTTTGGCAGCGGCTGTTGCCAAGGCTGGGGCCTTTGAAAGAGCCCCGTCCGGAGGCCTTTGAGGGGGATACCGACCTGGCCCGTTTTCAGCGCTTTTTGCAGGCGGAGGAGGTACGGCCCTTTCGTGCAGAAGGCGATGGCAGTTTGCTGTTGCTGCGGGTCGGGCGGGCCTCGGATGCGGCGGCTTACGTGGCCGGCTTGTTTTCGGCAAATCCCGATTTTCGCCCTCTTTGCCTCGTGCCGGATTTCAGCAGTCGTCTGGACTTTGCCATGGTGAAAGAGGGCCTGCCCTCTATGGGCCTGTTGTCTGTTTCGCTGGCCAGGCCGGGCCTGCAATTGCTCAAACTGGCGCCGGCCTTTTTATGGGAGCCGGTGGACCCCTATAAGTTGATGGAGTTCGTCTCGCTGCCCGTGAAGCCCTTAGACGAAGAGCTGGCCTCGGTCATCGCACGGCTGTTGGCCGAGATGCCCGGACTGCGTGGCGAGCGCTGGAACAACCGCATCCGGGAGTTTTTTGCGGAAGCAGAAGAGCGCTGGAGCCAACAACCCAAGCGCCTGGCCGAAGTGCGCAAGCAATACAACTTTTGGTTTGTGCGAACTCGCTACGAATTACAGGAAAAAGCGCCCAAGGAAGACATCCTCAAGCTGTTCCGCTACCTGATGCGCTGGGCACGCAAAGCCTATGAGGAAGGAGGCGAAAAACAACAGTCGCTGTTGGTGCTTCACGCCCAGGCGCGGCAGTTGACGGAATGGCTGGAGTATCTTCCCGAAGAGTCTCTCACTGCCCTGGAGCTGGAACGCCTCGTGCGCAAAGTCTATCAGCCTTCGCCCGTGCAGTTTCGCCCGAGAGAGGAGGGAAGTCCCGATTCCGTACACCATGCGGCGGCTGTGGCAACACCTGTGGACGAGCTGCTGTGGTGGGATTTTACCGAAAATGAGCCGCCGGCTTTCTTCTCCCGTTGGTATCGGCACGAAATGGATTGGCTGGCTGAGCGTGGCCTTGCCCTGGAAAATCCCGACAGGCTCAATCGCCGCCATCTCTGGCAGCAGCGTTGGGCCATCTGGCAGACGCGTCGTCGTCTCGTGCTGGTTTTGCCGGAGACAGACCACGGAGATGATTGCCTGCCGCATCCGCTCTTGAGTGAGTTGAGCGTGGCGTTTAGCCTGTCTTCAGAAGGCCTGGATAAAATAAGTTTTCAACCCGGCCGGACGCTGCCCGGCATAGCCCGGCTACCTGCTGAGGATTTGCCCGAGCCGCAGCCTCTGCCCGAGCCGCAGCCCTTCCTTCGCTTTTCTTCCCGTGCGTGGTTAGAAGAGCGCGAAGAAGAGACCTTCAGC
>WGBN01000400.1 GCA_015494245.1 Saprospiraceae bacterium
ATCATGTCACTATTGACGGTAGGCAACAATGCCGTAATAGAACGCGGATTTTCGCGGGTGCGGCGGATTTTCGCGGGTTTAAGCTGATTCAACTTGATAGCTTGGTTTCTGATGGAGACAGATAGCCAAAAACTTAATGAACCATTGATTATTGAGCTGTAGAAAAGACCTTATAGAGTTTCCCATTCAGTTCAATGAAGAACAGGCCGGGGCTGTCCTTTTTCACCTGCAGGCTCGTGCGTCCTTCATTTTGCGAAAGCAACTGAAAATCTATGGGCCGGCCGAGCAAGTCAAAAAGGCGGATGCGGGGTTCTTGAAGGCCGTGTTGAATGTGGAAGATGCCATCGGACGAGGGGTTGGGCCAGATCAGGATGCCGGATTCGGTGACAGATTCCGGCTCATCGGTAGAAACGGCATTGTAGGGAAATACGCAATTTTTCAGTCCGAGGTATTTGGGAGAAAGGGTGTCGCCCATAACTTCCATCAGTCCCCAACTGCCATATTGCGTATAAGCAGAGACCGAAGAAAAATGGCAAAAAAGGCCGCGGGGATTGGTATTGCCGGAGCCATACCAATAGTCGAAATACTGGCAATAGAGGTCTTCCATGCGCTCATTGCGGTTGGCATCGGTGAGCTTTTGGGTAAAATCCTCATCGGTGTAAAAATAAGAGACCAGATGCTGGCCGCCTTCGTAAGCGATGAGTTCTACATTGTGCTCATCGGCCACGGCTTTTTGTTCGTCCATCCAGAGGAAAGACTCGTTGAGGGATTGCTCGAGGGAGTCCAGAATTTCATCTACAGTGATGGTGGCGCTGAGGCCTTCATCGCCAATGTTATCTGCAAGGCCGGCACCAAAATATGGCGCAATGGCCAGGGCATCGGCCTGCACGCCTGAGGGGTTGTAAAAGGGGTCTTCGTACTTTTCAAGGATGTAATTGGAAATCCAACTGATAGAAGCTTGCGAAGCCACGACTTTGACCAGGCGGCTGTCGTCTTCAAATTCCGTCTCAAAGATGTGGTGTACATCGGCCGTGCGCTTGGCGTAGTACTGCCAGCCCTGTTCCCAGGGCTGACCGGAATAGCCCAGAGCAGCTCCCATTTCTTCGACGTACATATTTTGATCAAAAATGCCGTTCCAGACTTCATTGCTGTACTCCACATAAATTTTGAGATCGGGGTCCAAATTGTCTCGGAAAAAGCGGGCCATTTCTGTGATGAAGTTGTCATCGGCCTGATGGGGCACGCAAATCCAGGCATTTTTGTGCAGCAAATTGCAAAGCTGAACGATGTACTCGTAGGAAACCCCATTGGCCAGGGTCTGGGTATAATAATCGGGCGTATTGCGATCTTCCCAGGAGATGACGGGAGAGTTGTTGGTCATCATCCAATCCATAAAACGCAGCGTTTCAAAATCGCCCAACAAGCTGAGGAAGTCCGGATTAAAGGGCTCCGTTTCATAGGTATCGTCAAAGCCCGGCATGACAAAGTGAATATCGTGGATCGGGTCCGAAGCCTGGGACTCTGTAATGTCTATGGAGATGCCTCCGCCTGCAGTGTTATCCACCTCCACATAGGTATCCACAGGGCAATCGAAAGAGCCGGAGGCCGCTCCCCAGAGATTGATGTGCCCCGTACCGGAAACGATCAGGTGGTATAAACCGGAAGGGAAATAACTTTCCTCAGAAAAATACAACAGTGCTCTAACGTTCTGAGGCGGATCTATGCCATTGTCGTAGGGAATCTCCAGGGGATAGCCGTTGGGGCCGAGGGCGATGTCCACGCCACTGTCCCAGACGGATGAGCCCGGTTCAAAGGGCGTCCATGCTCTCGCCATTTTAAAGGCATCTACAAAGACCAGTTCGGGAGAAAAATCCACCACGCCGTTCAGATTGAGGCCGATGGGCCTGGGCTCCTGAGCATGGATATTTCCAAAAGGGCGGCAGAAAAACAGCGCAAAGAGCCAGAAGACAGAAAAGGAAGAAAATGAGAGGCGTTTCATGTTGGAGTTTGTTAAGGCTTATAAAATGAGTTGACAATAACAAGTAAAAGGTCGCGACAGGGAATTTAGTTCGCTGCCGACGCCACAGATGAAAAAGTGTCAAAAAATTGTCAAATGATAAGCCTCACTCCTCCCAGTTCTTCAATTCGATAGGGGAATTTATCGCTGGGCGAACCGATGAACATAAAGTTGATGGGGATGCCCCACTTTTTAGACAACTGCCTGATCAGCTCCGGAGAAAAGGTGCCTTTTTCGACTACGAATTCGACATCAATTTCGGGATACTCGCGATCGAGGAATTCAATTTCCTGAGGCAGTTTTTCCGGAACGGTTTTGCCATCCGGAGAGACGATGACGATTTTCAGTTTTTTGGTATGTTCGTTTTTCAGGATGTACAACATCACTTTGTTGAGCGTAGCGATGTTGTCGCCTTTGGTAAAAAAGACGAACTCCTGGGCATTGATGGTATCTATGGTTTTTTGAATGCGTCTGTCGAGCTGTACGACGAATTTCCGGATGGGGTCAAAGATGGCATCTATGGTTTTGAGTAAGAGTTTGAGCAAAGCCGTGCGGTTGAGCATCACGATAATGAAGAGGATGGAGGGGATGAAGTAGTACAGAAAAACCGTGAGGTTACTCGGCAGATCATCCTTAGGAGGCATGAGGATGTTTCCGATGAGTGCGAGCACCACTGCCACGATGGCAATGATAACAGCCATCCAGGAAGCTTTTTCCGGCCGGGGCAGTTTGCTTCGCTTGATCTTCAACAGGATATTTCCAATAGCAAAAAGCGCCATAACTGAGAGGAAGGAGATGGTATAAACCCCCGCCAGCAGTTTCACATTTCCCCGCGTAATCAGGAGTACTGACACGCAGAGGAAGAAAAACATGATGATGATGCGGTAAGAGCTTCCCCGTTTGTTTTTCTTCAGAAAAAAGGGAGGCATGATGCGGTCTAAGGTCATTCGCTCCAACAAACCCGTAACACCCACAAAGCTGGTCAGCACAGCTCCGCTGAGCACCAGAAAGGCATCTAAGGCGATCAACCAGGCAATGGCCTTGCCACCTACGTGTTGCCCCATTTCTATGAGAAGGGTGTTTTGATATTCATCGCTTTGCAAAACGGGGAGGGGGAATAAGCTCAAGGCAAAAATAGCCATCAGGGGGTTGATGATGGTAACGATAATCCACATGTTGCGCAAGGTCTTCGGGAAAACGCCTTTGGCCTGCTCTTCCACAAAGTTGGCAGAGCTTTCAAAGCCCGATACACCCAGCATAGAGGCAGCAAAGCCCCAAAAAATGGCATCTTTAATCGTTCCCTGATTGGCAAGGGGCGAATGCCAGTTTTCCAGGAAGGTATCAATACCTGCATTCCACAGATAAATGAGAATAAATACAGCGAGTACGGCCAATGTCCCCAGATGAAAGAGGAAAATGCCAATGGCCACTTTGGCCGACTCCGAGATACCACCTATGACGAGCAAAGCAAAAATGCCAAGCAAGACAATGGTTGCCGGAATGATGGGCAACCAGGAAATCACATGATGCAAATAATGAATGGCCTCGTTGCCGGAGATCACAGCCGTGGCCATGTACGACAGAAGCGTCAGTGTGGCGGCAAAAGAGGCCGTGGATTTACTGGTGGTATTCAGCAGGGCGTTGTAGGCGCCACCATTCAGGGGCAGAGCCCCTACCACTTCGCCATAGATTTTCCGAAATAGAAACAATACAAAGGAAACGATCAGCAGGGTTATCCAGGCATATTGTCCGGCAAAGGCTATGGCCAAAGCCGATACATACAAAACCGAAGAACTGATGTCGTTGCCACAAATGGCTGTTGCTGCCAGCTGGTTTAGCTTCGTGTGCTCCTGCACTTTTGCCTGTGCATTCATCTGATAATGGGTTGGTTCACATACAACCGCACAAAGGTAGAGAATTTCATGGCAAAAGCAAATGTGCCCAAATTATAGGAAAAAGGCACTTCTCTCTTATTTTCCGTGCATTTGGGTTCGCAGAAGTTGGGCATTTACCGCACAAATGATGGTGCTGATACTCATCAATGCTGCTCCAAAAGCCGGGCTAATCATAAAGCCGGGAATAAAGCCTGTAGCCAGAGGTACAGCAACGAGATTATAGCCCGTTGCCCAGACGAGGTTCTGCACCATTTTTACGTAAGTGGCCTTGCCAAACAGCAGTAAGTTGGCAATGTCTTTTGGGTTGCTGTCCACCAGGATGATATCAGCTGTTTCGGCAGCTACGTCTGTACCGGAGCCTATGGCAATGCCCACATCAGCCTGAGCCAGGGCAGGCGCATCATTGACTCCGTCACCCGTCATAGCAACAAACTCCCCGGCCTGTTGAAGGCTCTTTACCTTATCGAGTTTTTCATTGGGCAGTACCTCGGCCATATAACCGTCCATATTCAATGCTTTGGCCACAGCAGCAGCTACCTTCTCGTTGTCACCGGTCAGTAGCAGACACTTTATGCCATTTTCCTGCAGGGTCTGAATGGCTTCATAGGAACTTTCCCTGATCTGGTCTGCAAAAGTGATGAAGCCCACCAACTCGCCTTCAATGACGATAAAAATTTTTGTCTCAATGCCCTCATCTTCATCGGCAGGTGGTTGCATGTTCAGTTTTTCCAACAACAGAAAACCGCCAGCCTGAACTTTTTTGCCACGCACGACCCCACTGACCCCTACACCTGATTCATACTCGAAACGCTCTACAGGAGGAATGTCCAGCTTCTCAGCCTTTGCTCTGCGTTGCAAACCTTTCGAGATGTGATGTTCGGAAGGGCTTTCCACAGCGGCAGCATAACGCAGCAATTCAGTCCGGGTATATTTTCCTGAAAGGGGAACAATCCGCACTACTTCATGAGAGCCTTTTGTCAAAGTACCTGTTTTGTCAAAAACGATAGTAGTGATTTTCCTGGAGTTCTCAAAGGCCGTCCGATTGCGGATGAGCAGGCCGTTTTTGGCGGAGATGCTGGTCGAGATGGCCGCCACCAGAGGCACCGCCAGGCCCAGGGCATGCGGACAGCAAATAACCATGACGGTAACCATACGTTCCAGAGCAAAAGAAAGGGATTCACCCAAAAAGAGCCAGGCAAAGAAGGTTCCAAAACCTATCACCAGAGCAATTATGGTCAACCAAAAAGCTGCTCTGTCTGCAAGACGCTGAGTTTTGGATTTTTGGTTCTGGGCTTCCCGCACGAGATTGATCACTTTGGACAGGTAGGTATCTTCTCCTGTTCCTTTCACCTGCACCTTGATGGCACCACTACCATTGATGGAACCTCCAATCACCTCAGCACCTTTGGCCTTGGCTACCGGCTTGCTTTCTCCAGTCAGCATGCTCTCATTCAAATCGCTATTGCCCTCTACAATGATACCGTCAGCGGGGACCTTTTCTCCGGGTTTAACGAGAATAATATCTCCTGGCTTTAAGTCAGAAACCGGTACTTTTTTGAGCTGATCGCCCTGTACCAGGTGGGCTTCATCCGGCATCAAAGCCGCCAGAGCTTCCAGGGCTTTACTCGCCCCAAGGATGGAGCGCATCTCCAACCAGTGCCCTATCAACATCACGTCTATTAAAGTTGCTAACTCCCAGAAAAAAGTCTTCCCCTCCAAGCCAAACACCACAGCAGAACTGTAGAGATAAGCTGCTGATATAGCAATGGCAATCAAAGTCATCATGCCGGGAAGCCGCTTGCGAAGCTCCTCCGCCAAGCCCTTCAAAAAGGGATAACCGCCATAAAAATAGATGACACTGGAAAGAGCAAACAAGAGGTAAATGTCTCCTTTGAAAGACCAATCCAAGCCCAACCACTTCTGAATCATGGGAGAAAGCAGCAAAACCGGAATCGTCAGGATGGTAGATACCCAAAACCGCCTTTTAAAATCTTCAATCATCATGCGGTGGTGATCATGGTGCCCTTCATGCCCTTCATGCCCTTCATGCCCTTTATGACCTTTATGACCTTTATGACCTTTATGACCTTCATGACCTTCATGACCTTCATGACCTCCTCCGGCCGGCATGGCCATTCTCAACTCATAATTTCCCGCTTCAGACAGGGCTTGATTGAGTGTTTCGTCCGGCACATGATGATGCATGGCAATCACTGCTTGCGGCGGCTCCAGTGTAACTTTTACCGATTCGACAGCAGGTATAGCTTCAAGAGCCTGCTTCACTTTCTTAACGCAGTGTTCGCAGCTCATGCCGCTTATTTCATAAGTATGCTTCATCATAAGGGTGATTTTAAAGTGAGGAATGTGGAACATCCGGAAGGTTTTTGCATAAATCTGCCGCTTCCTTTAATTGGTTTTTGCTTGTGCATCATCACGTACAGGCAAAGAAAATTCAGCTCCATCCTTCTTCAAAGCAAATTGCCTGATAATCAAGCGATTTGCTTTTTCGTAAGTCAGATAGCGCATCATCCAGTTGACACCTACCATGAGGCGGTTTTTAAATCCCGTAATGGAAAACAAATGTACCGTTGACCACAGCAGCCAGGCAATCCAACCCTTTAATTTGATCTTTCCAATCTCAGCTACAGCCCTGTTTTTCCCAATGGTCGCCATGCTGCCTTTATCCCGATAGGCAAAGGGGCGAAGAAACGTTCCCCTATCTATAAGAGCCAGCAAGTTTTTCGCCAACAAACGGCCCTGCTGTATAGCTACAGGAGCTAACATGGGGTGACCGTAAGGATATTTTTCAACACACATGGCAGCAACATCTCCAATGGCAAAGATGCGCTCATAGCCTTCTATCCGATTGTACTGATCTACTTTAATGCGGCCGCCTTTTTGTAATTCTACGTTCAAGAGGCCTTGGGGAAAACCAGCCTTCACTCCTGCCGTCCAGACCAACGCACGCGCAAAAAGAGACTCGCCTGAAGCCAGAGAAACCTTAAGCCCATCGTAATCCTTCACAGGTGTATCGAGCATCACTTCTACCTCTAATTGTTTCAATACCCGTAAAGCATAGGTTGAAGATTGCTC
>WGBN01000401.1 GCA_015494245.1 Saprospiraceae bacterium
CGGCCTGGCTGGCTTTCTTCTACGACAGCTACTCCCCCTACATCTCCCGCAAGTGGATGGACGTCCTCTGGTTTGACCAGGACCAAAACCTCCGCTGCGGCCTGCCCGTTTTCCCCATGCCCGACGAATTCGGCGGACTCGACAAACACAGCCGCGTCCTCATGGAGTACTACCGCTACGCCTCCACCCGCTTCAACTACGACGAAGAGCTCCAACTCGTCATCAAAGACCACATCATCCCCTACGGCATGCTGCCCGACAACTCAGCCCCCGCCCCCGTACCCGATGGCAGCTACGAAGGCTTCCGCTACAAAAATGGCCTGTGGATCTACGATGACAAACTCTTCCACCAGGTACTCCAAGATGATGAGGCCCCACGCCCCTTCCCCATACTCGATAAGCAAAAAGGCAAAGATATTTTTGGGAGGAAGGAGTAGGTTGTCGGTTGTCTGTTGTCGGTTGTCGGTTGGTAAAACCGGTGAAATTGGTTGAATCGGGGAAATCGGGGGAATCGGTACAATCTGTGTCAATCTGTGTGTGTGTAATCTGTGATTCTGACGATGAGCGTGACAAACGTGACCAACGTAACAAGCGTGACGCGTAACGGACGTGACGATCGTAGCTGCAAAAACTCATCACAGAATCCACGCAAGACTATTGTCAAAAACCCAACACAAAATCAACTGTGAACTATCCACACTAAACACTAAACACTAAACACTAAACGCTAAACACTAAACACTAAACACTAAACACTAAACCCTCCCCCCTAAAGATACTTCGTAAGATTCCTATCCGTAAGAATATCCTTCAATTCTTTGAGCATTTTATATTGGTGAGGCAGCACCTTTTTGAAGGCATCTTTGATGCTCACATAGACGCCCCGCTCCATCATATCGGGAATCATCTGCTTAAGGGTATCTTTGACATAGCGCAGGTCGTGGCGGAGAATGTCTTTGAGAGAGGGAATTTCGTGCCAATCGCTTTCCACGGCATAGGCTTGCTCGAAGATGCCGTCTTCGGTTTCTTCTACGGGGTCCAGCTCTATGAGATGCTCATCGCCCAGGCCTTTTTCGCGGGCCAGGTGCTCCAAAGTCAAAGCCGTAGGCAACTCCCAGGCCCCTTGCTCACCGGAGCGCAGCAAGAGCACCTCCAGACCTTTCTCGCCCTGGCGGTAAACGATTAAACGGGTGTTTTTTTGCTTCTCCATGTTCAACCTGGTTTGAGGACTTGGCCTTATGCTCTGCAAAGAAACGAATTTTTTGGGAATGTGGAGCCTTCGGCTCCACATTAGAGCCGCAGGCTCACCCCCCTTCCTCTCGCATCACCAAATCCTCATACACCCTGACCAGCCTGTTGGAAAACAGCGCCAGATTTCTCATCTCACTGAGGATATGGAAGTGCAATACGCTGTTGCGCGTACCGACCTCGTGATTGCGGATGCGTTTGATCTGCTTCTTGCGGGAAGTGCGCACGGCTTTCATAAAGGGCTCCAGGCTGCCTACCAGTTTATCCAGGTCTTCTTCACTGCCTGTTTCAAACAGATGTACTACGGCATCAAAGCGCAATTTGAGCTGTGCCAGCAAATTTTTGAGTTCTTCAATTTGCACGGGATTCAGTGGCTTATGGCTGTTGTCCACGTGACGAATGATCGGCTTGATGAGATGGCCTACATGCACCACCATCTCGTCCAAATAATCTACCACCAGCACGTACAACTGCCCGGCAATGATGTCCTCTTCCGGCACCTGATCCAGCACGCGGTTGTATTTCGATTTGACACGCTCCATCTCCTGCTCAATGGCCTTATACTCCTTGCCGACCTTGCGAAGTACATATAAGTCATCATTCTCTAAGCCCGTCAGGCTCTTGTCTGTGACTTCCGTCAAACGACCCAGTATTTCGTGCAAACGCTTGATGCTCTTCTCCATCAGCACCTCACGGGTAAAGACCTGCATCTCATCCTCCTTCTCTTTGGCCGCTGCATCCTCTATTTTCTTGTTGTGATACTTGTGGGTCCGGTATAACACATAAGCTACCAAAATCAAGGCCAGGCCCAGAGCGATGAATCCGCCAAAGTAAAAAATGACGGCAAAGACAAAGGCCACCGTAAAAGCCGACAAGGCCGTAAAAAACCAACCGCCAACCACAGAAAGAACCCCCGAAATGCGATATACGGCACTCTCGCGCCCCCAAGCGCCATCGGCCAGAGAAGCCCCCATGAACACCATAAAGGTTACGTAAGTCGTAGAAAGCGGCAACTGTAAAGTCGTACCTATGGAAATCAAAATGCTGGCGACCATCAGCGTTACCGCCGCCCGCACCATATCAAAGGCAGGCGCCTGCTCTCCCGCTTTCTTCTGCTCCTCTGTAAAACTGCGATCGTCAAAGCGGCTTTCCACCCAGCTCTTCCAGCTGTCGGGCAGGCGCTCATTGATAAACTCTGCCAGGCGGGCAAAATTGCGCACCAGACTGCGCGAAACAGCAAAAGAGTCAAAACGCTCGGCACCCTCATACTGGCGCCCCAGATTCACCGAAGTGCTCACTACAGACTTGGCCTTCTTAGACGTCCACAGCGTAATGACCATGATCAAACCCGCAATCAACAGCAAAGCCGTAGGCGTCGGCACCTTCCCCGCCAAAGCCGTCATCATAAAAGAATCGGGGTCCGGAGCGCCCGCATCCATATACAATTGGTAAGAGTTGAAGCCCGCCAAAGGCACTCCGATAAAATTCACCAGGTCATTACCGGCAAACGCCATGGCCAAGGCAAAAGTCCCTACCAACACGATGGGCTTAAAAATATCCAGATGCGTAAACATCAACAACAACTGCAAAACAATCGCCCAGCCCGCAAAAGAAAGCAAGATGATCGTCCAGGTATTATCCAAAATGGCTTGCTTCATCTCATGCGTCATAAAAGAAGCATTCTTAATGCCCTTGATGAGCAAAAAGTAGGTGATAGCCGCAAAAGCCATACCACCCCACAAAGCGCCAAACTTCTTCAGGTTCTTCTTGTAGTCAAAAGAAAACAACAAGCGCGTCAAATACTGCACAATAAGCCCCCCCAAAAAGGACAAAACCACCGACACCAGGATGCCCGAAATAATGGCCAAAGCCTTACTCGAATTGATGTACTCCGCCAGCGTCAACGCATCTTCCTCTATGA
>WGBN01000402.1 GCA_015494245.1 Saprospiraceae bacterium
TCTAAATCCTTATTAACCCTGACAGATGCCTATGGGAAGCGCATTGTGAGCACCTCCCTTGCGCCTGCCGAAACCCTGAGCTGGAACCTGCCCGGGGATTTGCCCGCCGGGCTTTACACCCTGAAGCTGCAAGTGGATGAACAGCAGTATGTCTGGAGGCTGCTGCTTGAGAATGAGTGATTCTGTATGAGCTTGAGCTGCTCGCAAGCATGCTGGCAGCTCAAGCTAAGGAGTACTTTCAAGTAGGTGTTTAGTTTTTGGATTTGGTAACCGGTTTTTATCCTTAATTTATGGTTTAGTTTGGTTTTTTAGTGATTTTTAAGTTTTAATTTGCTTATCTTTGCCTCGTGCGTAATATGTGACTGTTTTCGGGGTTTGGTGCTCTGATGGATTGAGTCTGAGTCAAGGAGAATTTAGGGGAAAATGCACTTCTGCACATTTTTTCACCATTAAAATTTTTTTTGATGTACAGGCTGACTTTTTCTCTTCTGTTTTTTTTAGTTTTTTTTACACTCTCTGCGCAAGAGTGGGTACAGCAATATCCCTTTCCCTTGCTTTCAAAGCTTGAAGCCATAGCTGTTGATCCTTCAGGTACTGCCTGGGCTGTAGGGGATAAAAGCGGTATTCTCCATTCTGATGATTTTGGCGGGATGTGGTCCGTTTTGGACCCACCTGCTGCCGATCCCGTTTTTGGGGACGTTCTCATTCTGCCGGGTAGCGGTGGAGTTCAGGCGCTGCTTGCAGGCACTGACTTGCACCTGACCACCGACAATGGCCAGACTTGGGCCAGCACGAGTTTTGATAACATCTACGATTTTGGAGGCCTTCAGGCCTTAGATGCCCAGACTTTTCTGGCTTTCGCCAAAAAAGGTATGGCGCGCACGCAGGACGGCGGCAATACCTGGGAAGAGTTGCTCTATCCGGGTGATGTGAGCTTCGGCAATCCGCCCCATGGATTTTTCATCAGTGAATCCGAGGGTTGGATAGTTGAGTTTTCGCTGAACAGCAGGGTTTTCCACACTACAGATGGCGGCACTACCTGGACGCAGCTGGGTTCGCAAACCTTTAATTTTGCGCGGGGCATACACTTTTTTGATGACCAGCATGGCTTGATTCTCGACAATGAGTTTTTGTACGAAAGTGTGGATGGCGGTCTTAGCTGGTCGCCGGTGAATCTCACTCAATTTCCCGTCCCCAGAGGTCTTTTTATAGCCAGTGATGATTTTTGGATAGTTACCAGCAGTAATGGTACACTGCAGTACTCAGAAGATGCAGGTACTACATGGCTGCAGGCCTCTCCCTTATCGTTTTCTCCCAGCTTTCAAGCTGCTGCAAGTTTAAATACAGAGCAGTTCTGGATCGCAGGCTCTTATAGTACCATTGTCTGGACAGATGACTTCGTCAATTTTACCGATCAGATACCAGGTGTCAAAGCAACTTTTCAAGATATTGATTTCCTGGATGACCAGTGGGGAATGGCAGTGAGTACAGAGGGGCATGTGGTGCGTACTTTTGATGGAGGTGCTATCTGGGAGAACATTACTCCGGATGATTTTGCTTCCAATCAAACGGCATTATCACAGGTTTATGTAGAGAGTGAAGATGCTGTTTGGGCTTCCACTTATTCGGGAGGGCAAATGTACTTTTCAAGTGATTTTGGAGAGAGTTGGCAGGCTTTGGGAGCGGCAGGTGGCAGTGATTTCAGATTTCAAAAAGTGGGGCCGCAGGAGTTTTTTGCCATTGAGTACAATGGAGCGTTCTATCACTCCACAGATGGTGCGATGAGTTGGACTTTGATGGAGGATTTAGACGGCATTTTTGAAGACCTGTTTTTCCATTCCCCCCAAGACGGTTGGCTGGCAGGTCGCGATGGTCAATTGCTGCACACTACCGATGGTGGTCAGAGCTGGGAAACCGTGCAGCCCGGCAGCGACCCCTTAGAAGATTTTGGTTTGATTCGGTTTGTAGATGAGCAAACAGGTTGGGCGGTTCCTCGTGTGGGAGGGCATATTTATCGAACTGAAGACGGTGGCCAGACTTGGGAACAATACAACTTGTCGGTCAATGTTTACTGGAATGACCTCGATTTTGTGGATGATCAACGCCTTTGGATTTGTGGAGGTGTTGCGGGCTTCGGGTACATTGCTCAATCTGTAGATGGTGGGCAGAATTGGATCACGACCCTGGAAAATGCCCCACAAATACTGAAAGCCCTCAGTTGCCCCGTTTCTGACGAAGTGGCCTGGGTGGCAGGTGGCGCAGGCCAAATTGCCAAATGGGTGGTTTGCTCGGGAGATACGCCGGTGTTCAATGGCATCGAAGGGCCCTCAGCCCCCTGCCTGGGCGATACCGTGCAATACA
>WGBN01000403.1 GCA_015494245.1 Saprospiraceae bacterium
TTATGAAGTTGCAGGAGAGCAAGGGCTCTCGTGCGGGGCGCATTCTGGCGGGTTTTTACGAAAACAAAAACGACTTTCTCAGCACCTTGCTGGTGGGCAACAACATCGCCCTGGTCATCTTCTCCTCGCTGATGACCGTCCCCCTGGACCGGCTGTTGAAAGAGCAATTGCAGGTACAGAACGAGGGGTTGCTGCTGTTGCTGCAAACCCTCATCATCACCATTTTGGTCTTGCTTTTCGGGGAATTTTTGCCTAAAACCATTTTCAGGCTTTACGCTGACAAGTTGCTGATCATGTTGGCGGTGCCTCTGAGCGTTATCAAAACCGTGCTCGCGCTTCCCGCCTGGATGATGACTTCTTTGTCGAAATTTATCATCAGCAAAGTGATGCGGGCGCCCTATCAGGAAGTGGAAGAGCCACTCGATAAAAGCGACCTGGAAAACTTCATCCTCTCTGTTTCTACGGATAAGGACGAAGAGATTGACACAGCCCTCTTTACCAAAGCCCTCAACCTGCACGAAATTCAAGTGCGCGACTGCATGGTGCCCCGCACGGAAATCGAGGGCATCAGCATAGACAGCTCCTTTGAAGAGCTCATCGAGTTGTTCAAAAAATCCCGGCATTCGCGCCTCGTGGTCTATCGGGAAGATATGGATGAGGTCGTAGGCTATGTGCATCACCAGGATTTGTTTCGCGACCCTCCACCCCACAAAATCGCGGAAGTGCTGCGCGATATTATGGATGTGCCGGAGAGCATGAAAGTACATCAACTGCTGCACATCTTTGTCGAAGAACACAAAAACATCGCCTGGGTCATTGACGAATATGGAGGTACCGCAGGCATCATCACCCTCGAAGACATCGTGGAAGAGATCTTCGGCGAAATCGTTGACGAACACGATGAGGCCTATCGCGAGGAAGTCCTTGGAAAAGGGAAATACCTGTTTTCAGCCCGCCTCGAAATAGATTACCTCAACGAAAAATATACGGACTTACATTTGCCGGAAGGCGAATATCACACCCTCTCAGGCTATCTCGTCATGACGCTGGAACGCATCCCCGAAAAGGGAGAAGAAATTGTCTTAAACGGCTTGAAGTTTACGGTCAAAGAAGTGGATGGGAAAAAAATCGAGGAGGTGCTGGTAGAAGTCCTGGATGAAAAGGATGAACAAGCCGTTAGAGAGGAGGCTGAAAGGAAGGAAAAACAAACTAAAAACGAAGATTCATGAAAACGTTTTACATCTTTAAGTTGATGACTTTTTTTGTTTTACTGCTCCTGCTGCAGGCGGGTTGTGCTCCGGATGCTTCTTCAGATGCTGATGCCCGGAACGGAAACCCGACGGAAGCGGGCGCAGAAGAAACGGCCCCAAATACGCCTGCCAAACAGCCTGCCGTGAGCAGGCCGGCTTCGGGCGATACCAAAACCTTTGTACTGACAGATACGAATATTTCCTTTGAGCTGCCCGCGAGTTTTAAAGTCAGTGATCGCTCCCGCATCAAGCAGGATATTCCGGCCATGCAGGAAGACCCGCTTTTGCTGGCGCCGCTGCAGGGAGGCATTGATGACCTGCGTTCAGAAGATGATTTCCCCGACCTTTTTGTGGACACCGGCTCCCGCTATCGCTTTTTTCTGGTACACAATTTTGATCATCTGGATTTGGACCAACAGATACAGGGGGCTATTGAAAAGTACTTAGACAAGCGCATGGATTTTCTCTCTAAGTTGATGAAAGATATCCAGATTGAGCGCAAAAGCATACAATTTTTTGAGCTGGACGATCAAAATCGCTTTAAGGTGCGTTACCTCTTTACGGATAAGAACGACCCGCAGCACTTTATTTGGCTGAGCATGTATTTTATCGCTACGAAAGACCAGTCCTATTACATCCTGGTGGCTTCGGACACGGATGACGATATGGAGCCCTATGTCAACAGCCTGAAAGAGGGGTGATGATTGAAATTGTCTTTGCTGAGACGTAAAGTGTATGAAATGCGGCTTTTGGCAATCCTTCTTCTGCTTTTGCTGTTTTATGGCAGGGCTGAATGATGGAGTCCTCCTTTTTGCGCAATCAGAAAAACGTCAATTTTTATGAAACTTTTTCTTTCCCTCTTTTTGTCGGCTGCCCTTTTTTCGTCTTTTGCCTGTAAGCAAAACAGCGCGGCTACCGAGGCAGATGCTCCCGAAGAAGCCGTACAGGTACAAAACGAAGACACGCAGCCGGCTGCTTCTGTGGAGGAGCAGCAAGAGCAAACCCTGGATGTGGCTGCGACTACCCCTGAAGTCAAAAAAAGCAGCGCTCCTTCAAATCGGGCTTCGGCAGAGAAATCCGCGTCTGTGAGTTCCAATGAGGCGAAGCCCGTTGTGGCACATAAAGCAGAGGAGGGAGGCCCAACAAGCTCTGCCGCAGAGAAAAAAGAACCGGAGGCGGAGCCTTCTGTAAAAAAGGAACCGACTGCAGAAAAAGAACCGGCAAAGCCCTCTGAGGCAAAAGCTGAGCAAGCGGTTAAAAAGGCCACTTTTCCTCACGATTTGTGGGACGGGCTGCTGCGCAAATACATTTCTTCTTCCGGCTATGTCAATTATGCCGGTATGCGCTCCGAGAAGGCGAAATTAGATAAATATCTGGCGCAATTGGCGGCCAACCCTCCTCAAAAGGGTTGGAGCCGGAATGAAGAAATGGCCTATTGGATCAATGCTTACAATGCTTTTACGGTTAAGCTCATTCTCGACCATTATCCCGTGAAGAGCATACGGGACATCCACAGCGGCAATCCCTGGGATGTGAAGTGGATTGAGCTTGGCGGAAAAACTTACTCGCTCAACCAGATTGAAAACGAGAAGTTGCGTAAGCGCTTTGGCGATGCCCGCATCCACTTTGCCGTGAATTGCGCCGCGCATTCCTGCCCGCCGCTGCTCAACAGGGCCTGGACGGCCTCTTCGCTTTCGCAAACGCTGGACCAAAGGGCGAAGGCTTTCATCAACAACCCGAAATACAATCAAATCAGTGCCTCTGAGGCAAAGGTGTCGAAGATCTTCGAGTGGTATGCCGGCGATTTCGGCGATTTGCGCACCTTTTTGAATAAGTATTCCAAGACCCCTTTAGAGCCGGGCGCTTCCATTCAATACGTAGAGTACGATTGGAGTTTGAACGGGAAATAGATCCTCTCAGCCCACAAACAACTCCTGCATGGCATCTTTGATTTTTTGCCCGCTGTCTATGGTCTCCAGCGGGTCGCGGCGGAGGCGATGACGCAGGGAGAGGGAGGTGACGGCCTGGATGTCGTTGGCATGTACCTCTTTTCTGCCTTGCAGGGCGGCATGGGCTTTGGCGGCTCTGGAGATGGTGATTTCTCCGCGGTGTCCGTCTATTTTCAGGCGCAGGCAGAGTTCTACGGCGCGGGCGAGCAGTTGCTCGGGGAGTTTTACTTCGGGCAGGAGTTCGCGGGCGGTGAGCAGGCGTTGGCGCAGGGCTTGCTGCTCCGGTTCCCATTGCGAGAGGAAGGCCTGTGGATTTTGCCGAAAGGCCTCTGCGCGCTCTACGACTTTAACCCGCTCTGCCACTTCTGTAACGGTATTGACCTGGGTGTAGAGCCCGAAGCGGTCTAAGAGTTGGGGCCGCAGGTCGCCTTCTTCGGGATTGCCGGAGCCGACCAGCACGAAGCGGGCGGGATGCCGCACGCTGAGGCCCTCGCGTTCGACGATGTTGACGCCGCTGGCTGCCACGTCGAGCAGCAGGTCCACGAGATGGTCTTCCAGCAAATTGACTTCATCTATGTACAAAAAGCCTCCGTGGGCGCGTGCCAGCAGGCCGGGCTCAAAGCTCTTTTTGCCCTGGGTGAGGATGGCTTCGATGTCGAGCGTTCCCACGACGCGGTCTTCGGTGGCGCTGAGGGGGAGGTCCACCATAGGAGCGTGGTCTTCGG
>WGBN01000404.1 GCA_015494245.1 Saprospiraceae bacterium
ATCAAAATGGAGATACGATTATACAAAAAATTTATTCCAAGCCTCTTCGGGCGGAGGCGCAAAATGCTTTTTTGCCCCTGACGCCATATATCGAAGGCCGGGGATATTTGTTTAAAGATGATTTTTTTGAAGGGAGTTTTCAGGAATTTTCTTTTTCAGGAACTTTTTTGTTTAGTACAAATTTTCAGACTTTAGGGCATTTCGTTGTCGAGTTGCGCAGTGTGCCGGAGGAGTATTACCTCTATCACACTTCTTTGGCGCGTTACTCTCGCTCGTTGTCCGACCCTTTGGCGCCACCCGTTTTGGTGACGGGGAATGTGGAAAATGCCCAGGGGATTTTCACCGGTTTTTCTTCGAGATTTTATGCGCTTTGAGCGTGGAAGTAGCGTTTTGCTTTGGAATTCTTTGCATTTGCATTTCCCTGCCTGCTTGCGCCCCCAACCTCCTGCTTGAGGCAGGCAGGCTGAAGGGGCTCCCCCTCGCGAAAATGCAAAGGTTTTAGTGTTACGGCTATTTATTTCCTGACAATTTTCAGTTCTTCTCTTGTATCTCCCTGCAGGAGTTCCAGCATGTACAGGCCTGCGGGCAATTGGGCGAACTCAATCTGCATGGTTTGTGTGGAAGGTGGTGATGGCTGAAAAGTGTTTTGAAAGACGAGCTGTCCCAGGTTGTTCCACAGGCGTATGTTTATGGGTGTTGTTTGTTGTGTGCTCAGGCTCAAATAGAAGGTTTCGTTGCCGACGGGATTGGGGCCATAGGCGGTGATGCGCAGGGGTATGCTCTCGGGCAGGTAGCGCGTAGGGCTGAAGGAGTAGCTGCCGTCGAGATCAAGGGCCATGATGCGGAAGTAGGGTCCGGCATTGTTTTGGGCCGTGCGGGGCAGGGTGGCGGCATAGCTCACTTCTTCACCTGAGGCAGCACCAAAGGGCTCCTTGAGCAGGAGCGTCTGAAAGTCCGTGCCATTGGGTGATGCCTGGAGTTCGTAGTGGGAGAGATTTATTTCGTTGGCGACTTTCCAGTTGAAGTGCAGGTTTTTCTCCTCGGCTTTGACGTCAAAAGCGAGCCAGTCGAGCGGCATGGGGGAGGCAGTGTGCAGGATGAAGGTGTAGGCATTTTTCCAGTCGGTATAGCCTACACCCTGGTGTATGATGCGGAAATAGTAGGTTTGTCCGGCGATGAGTTGTGCTTGAGGGATGGTTAGCGTTTGGGTATTGGAGCCGGCGGCAAAGGTGAGGTAGTAGTCGCCCTGAGTGCTCATGTCGTCGTAGTCGCCGGGCGTGTTGAGGTAGAAGTCGAGGCGTCCGGCGAGGTTGGGGTTGGGGGTAAGCTCTAAGTCCACATCGCCGTTGAGGGAAGCCGGCATGGTGACGGTGTACCAGTCGGGATCATCGGTGTAGGGAGCTTCGGGCGCTTGCGTGGAGCGTACTTGTGCCATGCCGAAGTAGAGTTTGTCGGGTTCGATGGTCCATTCAAATTTGGGGTAGTCGCCCTCATCCATGGAGCGGGCGACGAGATTGGGGTCGTCGTTGACGGAGGTGTGGAAGACATCGGTGAGCAGGGTGTCAGTGAGCCGGTATGCCGTGCCGTCGGAAGGTGCGGGCTCGGTGCCATCGTAGAGCCATTGGCGGGAGAGCGCAACCACGCCGTCGCCTGTATCACCGATGATATCGGAGGTTACATAGGTGTAGCGCAGGTCGGTGGGCAGGGGGATGTCCGGATTGTCATAGGTGCCGTGCCAGATTTCGGAAAAGCCCTGGATGGTGCCGTCTATGTTGATGCCGATGACGTTGGGGCTGGTTTCGTCTCCGTCGCAGTCCACGTCTTCGTTCCAGAAGGGATAGGGCAGGCTGCTGAAGTCATTTTCATCACCTCCAAAGAGATAGACGCCCGGGCAGTTGAAGAGGTTGAGGAAGCCGCAGCCATAGGAGTAGCGCAGGTCGCGCACGGCTTCGGAGGCCAGGTCGGGCAGACCGTCTTTTTGTATGGGCCCGGGTTCGGGCTCTTTGGCGGGGGAGATGTTGCCGAGGGTGTTGCTGCCGCGATGGGGTGTAGCCATGGTGACGAGTTTGGCTACGCGATGGCCTCCGGTTTGGTTGGGGTAAACCCACCAGCGGGGCGTGCCTGAGGGCGTTTCCGGTACGCGGCGCTGGAGGTATTCACGAGCCTCCAGCCCGCCCATGGAATGGCTGACGAGGATGACGCGATCTTTGCCCGGATTGGCGGCGAGGACTTTTTTTATGCATTCGCGCAGGGCGTAGCCCTGTTTGAGGATGGCCGATTCGTTGCTGTCGGATTCAAAGAGACCGGGAGAGTCGCAGCCGTGGACGATGAGCTGGGCGTTGTTGGGGTCTTCGTTCCAGAAGTTTTGGAAGTTGATGGCATAGACGCAGCCGGGCTGCAGGTTGTTGTCTTCGTTGACGAATTGTACCAGCACATCATCGTCATTGGTGCCTTCGATCTGGTCGGTGCCCCAGATGTGGGTTTCATTTGTGGCGTTGACGACGGCCTGAAATACATCGGTGAGGTCTCCCCAGACGCCAATGAAGTCGGGATCGGTATAGACGGGTTCCCAGGAGAGATCGCTGCCCGTCCAGCCGTGCAGAAAGATGACCGGATAGACGCAATCCTGCGCCTGAAGGCGGGTGAGGAAAGAGAGGAACAGCAGGCTGGTGTAGATTTTCCAATAGCGCATTTTGATATGGTTTTTATGGTTTGTTTTTTTGCGAAGGTGTTTAAAGCGCCTCACTTCCTTCCCAAATACAGCCCCCCAAAAATCAGCCCCATCCCGATGAAATGTTGCCAACTGATGTACTCTCCATCCAAAAAGCCCCAGCCCAGGGCTACGAAGGGAATGATGTAGCTCACACTGGAGGCAAACAGGGCATCGCTGAGCTGTACCAGCCGGTAAAACACCAGCGAGGCGATTACCGTGCCGAGCAGGGCCAGCAGGGCTATGTAGCCCAGGGCCTGCCAACTTTCAGGCTGTGCCAGCAGGCTGGGGGCGCCGCTGAAATACAACCACAAAAGCGAAAAAGGCAGGATAAAGATAAAGGAAAGTGTGCTAATCTGCAAAGAGGGGAGGTCTTGCAGGTACGTTTTCGCCAAATTGGCGCTGATGGCGTAGCAGATTGTAGCCAGCATGACGAGGGATGCATACAAGACCTGGCTGCTCACATCGTCTAAGGGAGCGCCGCCGGTGAGTGCCAGCCAGATGGCTCCTGCCAGGCCGAGCAAAACGCCGATGCCTCTCGACAGAGGAATGCGCACGGAAAAAAAGAGCAGCCCCAGTACCATGGTGAACAGCGGCGTCAGCGAACTGATGATGCCGGTGAGTGAACTGCTGAGGTGGGTCTGTGCCAGGGCAAAAAAGAAAAAGGGCAGCAGATTGCCGATGATGCCTACGGCCAGCAGGGGCTTCCAATGGGCCCAGGGCATTTGACGAAAGTCTTTGAGCAATACCGGCAGGAAAAACAAGGCCGTGATGCTGAGACGCAAGGTCGCTACCTGGCCGGGCGAAAAGACCTCCAGGCCCCGTTTGATGAGGATGTACGAACTGCCCCAGACGAGGCCAAGCGCAATGAGCAGAGCAAAACTTTTGGCTTCCCGTGAAATCATCATTTAAACCAGTGTATTTGCAAGCTGTCGCGCAGATGTTCGAACTCAGTGGCGTTCTGAGTCCAGTAGGGCGTTTGGATGCTTTGTTTGAGCTCTGCTTTGAGTAGGGTCTTTTGGTCGTCTTTTTCGGTCCAGCCCAGGATGCGGTAGGGAAATTCTGCCTCGAAATCTATCACGAGGGTGCGCTTGAGGTGCAGGTATTCGATTACGCATTGCGGAGTGGCTTCTCCGCTGCGGTAGCTCAGACGCGCGGCGTGGGGCTTGGCTTTTTGATGGGTGAGATAGAGGTAAAACAGGCCGGGGAGCAGGGTGTATTCGCCTTCGGGCAGGAGCTTTGGCGAGAGCCGGAGCCAGTTGAAGAGGTCGTCTTCCAGCAAGACCTCTTCGCTTATTTTTTCCTCTTTGTCGCCCTCTTTGCCAAAATAGGAGAATTGTTTGAGGGTATAGCGCTTGTCTTTGTAGTTGAGTTGCAGGAAGGATTGGCCGCACCAATCTTGCGAGCTCATGTTGTCTTTGAGAGCCGGCAGGCGCTTTTCGAGGGAGATGGGCGTGAAGACGGAGCCCATGAGGGAGTAGTCGTAGATGCCGGTGGTGAAGCGCAGCAAACTGTTGCGTTTGAGCACGTTGAGTTTGGGCGTTTCGGGTTCTTCATCGCCTTCGAGTTTTACCTGGCGCTCGGGGTCCATGTCTTCGCTGACGAAGATGAGCAGGCTTTGGCCGTGGCGGTTTTGGCCATAGCGGGAGATGCTGACATCATAGACGTTCAGCTCGGCTTTGCCACTGTACCAGTAATTGCTGAAATCGGCATTGGAGGGGAGTTGGGCGAAGAGGGCTTGAGCCTCCTTCTGCGCGTTATTGGATTTGCCGAAAGGCAGCTCAACATGCTCACAACTGAGCAAAAGGCTGAATCCGGAGAAAAACAAGAGGGCGTAGGGCGTGTTGATTTTCATGGCATATTCGATAATTGTCTTACCTTTGCCCCTGAAGAGCGCGTTGCCTCTTCGAAGCAGGGCATACAGGGGGATTGTTTCCGGCGGGCTGCAAACCACTTTTAAGTCTTCTCAAAAACCACGACATGGTCGAAGTTAAGCTCTTTTCGGGTACAGCCTCCAAATATCTGGCCGAAAAGATAGCAGATTATTACGGTATCGGCTTGGGAGATGTTTCCGTCAGTCGTTTCAGCGACGGCGAAATGCAGCCGGTCATTAACGAATCGGTGCGCGGCGCCTTTGTTTTTTTCATCCAGTCAACCTTTAGCCCCACTGACAATCTGATGGAGCTTTTGCTGATGATTGACGCAGCCAAAAGGGCTTCTGCCGATTACATCACAGCGGTGATTCCCTACTTCGGATATGCCCGCCAAGACCGCAAAGATAAGCCAAGAGTTCCCATTTCTGCCAAATTGATTGCCAATCTTTTGCAGGCTGCCGGCGCCAATCGCATCATGACTATGGATTTTCACGCCGATCAGATACAGGGCTTCTTCGACATTCCGGTGGACCACCTGCGCGGCGAAGCCATTTTTATGCCTTACCTCCAACAGCGCGACATGTCGAACGTCATCTTCTCCTCTCCGGATGTGGGCGGCGTGAAGCGGGCCAGGGCTTACGCCAAATTTTTTCACCGCGATCTCGTCATTTGCGATAAGTACCGCAAGCGCGCCAATCAGGTCGAAAGCATGACCGTCATCGGCGAAGTGAAAGGCGCCGACCTCATCCTCGTGGACGACCTGGTGGATACCGCCGGCACACTCTGCCGCGCTGCCGAAGCACTGATGGAAAAAGGCGCCAACTCCGTCAGCGCCCTCGTTACGCATCCCGTCCTTTCGGGAAATGCCTATGAAACCATCCAAAATTCCGTACTCAAAGAACTGCTGGTAACGGATACCCTGCCCCTGAAAGCAGATGCCCCCAAAGACAAAATCAAAGTCTTACCCACGGCTAAGCTGTTCTCCCGGGCCATTCGGAATATTCACGAGCATCGCTCGATTTCTGCGCTTTTTGTGGGGGAGGGGCGGGGATAATGTGGGCGCTTCGCGCCTAATGTGGGCGCTTCGCGCC
>WGBN01000405.1 GCA_015494245.1 Saprospiraceae bacterium
TCAGATGTGTATAAGAGACAGTTCCAGCCCAGCAGGTAGGCGATATCTTCGGCGCTTTGCAGCAAAGAGGCCTGATGCGTTTTGATCAACTTGTTGCAGCCTGCCGATTTGGCATCGCGCAAGCGGCCGGGCACAGCAAAGACCTCCTTGCCATAACCATTCGCCAAAGAGGCAGTGATCATGGAGCCTCCCTCCTCCCCTGACTCTACCACAACCAGAGCATCGCTCATCGCCGCAACAATGCGATTGCGCAAAGGAAAATGCTCCCTCAATGGCCGCGCCCTGCTGTGATGCTCTGTCAACAAGCCCCCCTCTGTCCGCATTTCGGCAGCCAGCTTGCGATGCGCCGAGGGGTAAAGCGTGCGCAAACCATGTGCCAAACAAGCCACCGTAGGCAAGCCGGCCTCAAGTGCAGCCCGATGCGCAGCAGCATCAATGCCATACGCCAAACCACTGAGGATCAAAGGCTTGTAATCCTTCAGACTATCCATCAACTCTTCTACAAATTGAACACCCTGATGCGTAGGCGAGCGCGTCCCCACAATGCCGACGATGCGGTCGGGGTTCAAATCGGCACCGCCGAGGTAGTACAATACCAGAGGTGCATCGGGATAATACGACAAACGCCGGGGATAATCTGCATCGCGGTAAGTGATGAGTTGCAGGCCGTTGCGCTCTACAAAAGCCAACTCGCTCTCCGCAAAAGCCAGGGGGTCTTTTTGGTTTTTGATGGCTTTCGCCAAATGCTCACCTACCCCCTGCACCTCCTGCAAAGCGGCCTCCTCAGCCTCAAACACAGCTGAAGCACAGCCAAAATGGTCTATCAAAGCCCGAATGGTGATAGGCCCCAAACGCTGTACGGCTGCCAGCGCCATCAAATAGAAAAGTTCCTTCCTCTCCATAGACATCAGTTTTTAAGGGTGTCCGGATGAGAGTCAACCCATCCAAACCCCAACCTTTTTGGTATAATGTTTGTCTAAAAGAGGAGGAAAAGGGCGCCGCTCTGCCAAAAGCAGCGTAAATTTGTGTTCGCAACCACAAAGATACACACTATGAGTAAAAAGAAAAAAGATTTGCTGCCCAAATTTGAGATGATCTTACTGCTCGTCTTTTTGCTAACCATCATCATCTGGGTCATTCCCAAATGCGGAGGCGGCAGTAAATCCTCCAACCGGCTGCCACACACCCCCGGAGAAGTCGCCCAACCGGACTCCATGGGCCTGAATGCCCAAAATGCTGCAGGCCGCGATACGACCCGCCATCTCGTAACAGAAGTACAGCCGAAATTCAGCGAACACACCAAGCTCTACGTAACCATAGACGGCCTCAATGTGCGCACCAAACCCGGCCTCAACTCCTCCATCATAGATCGCCTGCCCCTCGGCGAAGAAGTCTTCTTCCTCGACGACGTCTCCGACTCTACCCAACAAATCAACCTCGGCGACCGCATCGCCAACGAACCCTGGATCAAAATCAAAACGCCCAAAGGACGCACCGGCTGGGTCTATGGCGCAGGTGTCAATTACTACAAAAAGAAAGTCAAAGTAGTCAGCAAACCGGCCGAAGAATAGCCGCTGCTCAGGAACTTAGCTTCCGCAAATGGACGATGGTATAGTAAAAAATGGTGCCAAATCCCAGGGCCAGCAAAAAGTGAAAAAAGCGGAAGGCCGAATTGTGCAACACAAAACTGTACCAAACAGCCAAAGTAAAATACAAGGCCAAAACGCCTTCCAGCAAAGTCGTCCAATTGATGTTGCCCAAGCTATAACGCTTGCGGGCAAAAGTATCTTTCTTATCCCTGAGGTTGTATTTAGGCGTCCGCACAAAGGGCGTGCGGCGACCCAGAAAACCCTGTAAAACAGCTATGCTGTTGTGCAAAGACAAACCCATAGACAAGGCCAAAAAAACCGGAAACAAGAAGATAAATTTAAACAGCCTTTTGAAGTAAGAACCGTTGCGCTTCAAATCCAATTGCACATTGGCCACATAATAGACAATAATCACCACCATCCACCCAAAGAGGAACCACTTGAGAAAATCCAACTGCAAATTCAGACTATTCATAAAAAACAAGAGCGGGACGCTCAAGACCCCCACCAAAAAGACGAAGACAAAAATGGAACTCGCCAGCAAATGCATGGTGGCGTGCATTTTTTGCCATAAACTCAGCTGAGAGGCCCGCCATACCGTAGGCAGCATTTTCCTCGCCGTCTCAGCCCCTCCCTTCATCCAGCGGTATTGCTGAGATTTCAGGCCGTTCATTTCTGCAGGCAACTCGGCAGGAGAACCGACCTCTTCCAGAAAGACAATCTTCCAGCCCTTCAACTGAGCGCGAATGCTCAAATCCAAATCCTCAGTAAGCGTGTCGGCTTCCCAGCCGCCGGCATCCTCAATGGTCTTGCGACGCCACACACCGGCGGTTCCATTGAACTGCAACAAAAACCTCCCTGCCTGGCGCCCGCCCTGCTCCACCGTAAAGTGTACATTCAACTGCATGGCCTGCAATTGCGTGATGAAAGAATAATCCTCATTGATGTGCTCCCAGCGGGTTTGCACCACACCGGTTTCGGGATTTTTGAAATAGGGTATCGTGCGCTTTAAAAAATCGGGGCGAGGTAAAAAATCTGCGTCAAAAATGGCGATGAATTCACCTTTGGCAAACTGCATTCCGTACTGCAAAGCGCCGGCCTTAAACCCTTCTCTGTTTTTGCGCCGGATAAGCTCTATCTGAAACCCCTGTGCCCGGTACTCCTCTGCTTTTTTTGCCGCAAGGCGGGTAGTCTCATCTGTGGAGTCATCCAAAATCTGTATCTCAAAACGGTCTTTGGGATAATCAAAAGCCGCAATGCTGTCTATCAGGCGCTCCACCACATACAGCTCGTTGTACATCGGCAACTGCACAGTAACCATAGGCCACTCCTCCTCTTCCTCATGCAAGGCACTTTCTTCAAAAGAAGTCAAAGACGCCAAGGCCAACACCTTATCTCCCGATCGTTTGTAGTGATACAATAAATTCAACTGCATCACACAGTACCAACTGATGTACAAAAGAGCCAGAGAGTACAATGCCAGGGTGAAATAAGCGAGATAAATCATAAGCAAAAAGTCAAAACAGTTCTTTAAAAATCGTCCACAATATTTTGTAGCCGGCCATAAAAGTACCCCGAATGGTACCCGACACTTTCGAGACGCCTATGCGCCTGCGATAGTCAACCGGCACTTCCGTGCATTTCAGCCCCTCCTTGGCAGCCTTGACCTGCATCTCCACCGTCCAGCCAAAATCCTTGTCGGCCATACCGAGATTCACGAGGCTGTCATAACGAATCGCCCGAAAAGGCCCCAAATCGGTAAAGCGATAACCGTAAAAAAGTTTAATCAGGTTCGTTGCCAACCAGTTACCAAAGATCTGCTGCGGCTCCATAGCTCCCCGCTCCAAATGCCCCAGAGCACGCGAGCCAATGACCAGGTCTGCCCCCTCTTCCAAAA
>WGBN01000406.1 GCA_015494245.1 Saprospiraceae bacterium
ACCATGGCTACCAAGTTGTCACCCCTACGGGGTTCTAACTATGCCACGGGCAAGGCCGATTCCACCGATTCCACCGATTCCACCGATTTCACCGATTTCACCAACCGACAACAGACAACCGACAACCAATTTCACCCCTCCAACCCCTCAAACAACAACCCAACAAGAACATCCTCATCCGGTTTTTCGTCTTTGGCGGCGAGGCGGTGGAGCCAAAGCAGGCTGCTGAGCAGGGTGTTCAGGACGAGTTGGGGCGGACGGGCTTTGAAAGCGCCTTCTTGCATGGCTTCTTCGAGCAGTTGTTTGAAGGATTTTTCGTATTGGCGACGCAGGGAGAGGAAGCGCTCTAAGAGGGGCTGCGGCAGGTGGCGCCATTCGTCGTTGAAGACGGTAATGGAAGTGGGGTCTTCGAGGGCGATGCGGATGTGGCGGCGCAGCAATTGCTCTACTTTTTGAGCGGCGGAGACGGGCCTTTGCAGGCAGTCTTCCATGACTTGCAGGTAGCGGTGGGCGTTGTCGAAGCAGATTTTTTCCAAGAGGTCTTCCTTGCTGCGGATGTGGCTGTAGAGGCTGGAAGGGCGCAACTGCAAGCGCTCGGCCAGGTCGCGCATGGAGGCCGCGGCATAGCCCTTTTCCTGAAAGAGGCGGGCGGCTTCGACGTATATTTTGTCTTTGGTCAGCATGGCTTAATCGTCGTAGCTGAGAACAACTTTTTCGGTCAGCGGCACGCATTGGCAGCTCAGTACATAGCCGGCTTCGACCTGGTCGGGCTCTAAGGCGTAGTTGACGCGCATTTGCACTTTGCCCTCCAGGACTTTGGCTTTACAGGTGCTGCAAACGCCGCCTTTGCATGAATACGGAATATCAATGTTGTTTTCTATACCTGCATCTACGATGTTGTCGGCGCTGCCGTCCCACTCAAAGCGAAAGAGGTCGTCGTCAATGATGACTTCTATTTGGGCGTGCTCCACAGCTTTTGCTTCTTCAGCAACTGCAGCCTCCGGCTTTTGTTCGGAGCCGGCCGGTGTGAAAAGTTCCTTATGCCATTTGCCGGAAGGCACTGAAAACTCCTGCAGAGCGGCTTCCACCTCCTCGATCATGCCGAGCGGACCGCAGAGGTAGAAACCCTCTACCTCCCGGGGGTCCAGCAGATGCCGAAAGAAGACGCGGCACTTTTCGCGGTCTATGCGCCCGTAAAACAGCTCGCTCCCCGGGTGTTCGCCACTCATGACGTAGTGCAGGGCAAAGCGTTCGGGATAGCGGTTTTTCAAAGCGGCCAGCTCCTCGCGAAAGATGATCTGCTCGGTGCTGCGGTTGCCGTAAAAGAGCATAAAACTGCTGTGAGGCTCCCGATACAAACCCTCTTTGAGCATGGCCATGACCGGCGTGATGCCGCTGCCCGCTGCAAAAAAGACGTGCTGCGCCGCACGGGAAGGCTCCGGCTTCAAGACAAAATCTCCCTTCGGAGGCATGACATCCAGGCTCATCCCGCCCTTCTCCTGCTGCCAGATGGCGGGCAAATCCCGATTGGCATAAGTAGAAAAGCGACCGCCGGGCACCTGCTTGATGGCTACCCGCCAACGCCCTTCGTAAGGTGCCGAGCAAAGCGAATAGGAGCGACGCACTTCCTCGCCCTCCAACTCCCTGCGCAGAGTCAGGTATTGCCCGGGCAAGTACGAAAAAACGGCCTGCAAATCAGCCGGCACTTCAAACTCCAAAGAAACACAATCAGGCGTCTCGCGCACTATACCGGTCACCCGCAAGGGGTAAAAGCGATGCTCCATCGTAAAGACAGGTTTAGGGTTAAAGCTTTTACGAACGTTCGTTCGCGCAAAGGTAGTCAAAAAGGCACAGAAAAAAATTTGCCGAAAGGCATACGAGGAGAATAAAAATTGCTCTATCTTTGCGTGCATTTTGAAAACTCCCCTCGCAAGGGAGCACAAACGAAGAAAAAGATATGGCACATCACAAGTCAGCAAAGAAGCGTATCCGCCAGGACTCCAAGAAGCGTTTGGCGAATCGTTATTACAAGAAAACCACCCGCACAGCCATCAAAAAGCTGCGCGAAATCACCGATCATGCAGAGGCCGAAAAATTCCTGCCCAAAGTAATCAGCATGATTGACCGCCTCGTCGTGCGCAACACCTGGCACAAGAACAAGGCTTCCAACCTCAAAGCCAAATTGACGAAGCACGTCAATAAATTGAAAGGGTAAGAAGTTACGTCTTATTCATTCGACGGCCGAAAAACGAAGAAATAAACCATCCAGGCGATCAGCACCAAAAGAGCCGCTGCCATGATGGGGTAGCGGCTGTCTAAGGCGTTCAGCCAGCCCGCAATGATAGGCGGCACGGCCGTACCGAGAGAGCGCATGGACTGCTGAATGCCGAGAATCTCCCCCTGGCGGTCAAGCCCCACCAAATTGCTGATGATGGCCGTGAGATTGGGCGAGGTAATCCCCTGAAAAATGGCAATCAAGGGGTTGATGATGTAAAACCAATGGCTCTGAGCAGGCAGCAACAAGGCCGCCAGGGCAAAGGAAAGCAGCAAAATCGTTACCGAAAGCAACTGAGAGGAGAGAAAACGCGTGCCGAGGCGCCGCACGATCACGCCCTGAGTGATCACCAGCCACAGCCCTATCCAGGCGTACAAAAAGCCTATGTCCCGCTGCTCATACTGAAAGCGCTGAATCAGATAAACGGCAAAAAACTGGGTAAAAAAGGCAAAACCCAAAGACAAGAGCAGGGAAACCGTAAAGATGCTGCGCAAGTTGGAGTAAGTAAAGGCTTTCGCCAAATTGGTCAGGCCGCTCCATGGCTTGACGGGAGTGCGCTTGCGCTCTTTCAAGGTCTCCGGAAAACGCCATTGCACCAGCAACAAATTCAAAATCGTCAGAAAGCCCGTGAAAATAAAGGGCGTGATGTAGCTGAAACCACTGTAAACTTCGGGATCGGCCAGCACGCCGCCGAGGGCAGGGCCAATGATGAAGCCTATGCCAAAAGCCGCCCCCACCAAGCCAAAGTTGCCCGCCTTCTGCTCCGGCGTACTCACATCGGCCAAAGCCGAATAGACAATGGAAATGTTGCCCCCCATAAACCCCGGCAACATGCGGCTGACAAACAAGAGCGGCAGGTTCTTCTGCCAAATGGCCACGGCAAAAAGGAAATACCCGATAAAAGTACCTACCAAAGAAAGCGAAAGCACGGGCTTGCGACCGTAGCGATCGGAAAGATTGCCAAGTATGGGCGCCCCAAAAAACTGCATGAGCGGATAGGAGCCTATCAAAAGCCCGTAAATAATGGAAATGGTATCATCACCCACGGCGGCCGTAAAAAAGCCCGCCTCGCGGTCAAAGAACAGCGCGGGAATCACAGGTATCACAATCCCCAGGCCGATCATATCAAACAAAACGGTCAGAAAAATAATGCCCAATGGCGCTTTGGATGACTCGGATTTTTTCATGGCCGCAAAGATAAAAATATATTTCGTCGTTGGGCGGACTTCAGTCCGCCCAAAAGTACTGCGGACTTTAGTCCGCCCAAAAGTACCGCGGGCTTCAGCCCGCCCGGTTCATCACAGAATACCGTTTGGCACAGTTTTTGACTATTCAAAAGGGCAGGCCATACATTGGCCCAAACATACTATGAGAAGAGTTTCAAGTCTATCCTCGTTACTTTTCTCAAAACGCACACACTATTGGAACACCACCCACAAACTCCTTCGACAAGGGGCTTAAGGGAGATTTTGTTTCTACCTATGTGTAAACCCGAAAAAACTGAGCTATGAGAAAAGACGAAGTACAATCCTGGCAAAAATCAGCGCTTCAGGCATGGATAAGCTTTCTGCTTTTGTTGCTGTTTTATTTGTTGAGCTTTGGGTAAAAAACACCCTCCCAAAAAAAAGTTTGGGCGCATTACCAAAGCAATGCGCCCTCCCTTGATTAAACCCCAACTGCAAAATGTAATTCACAAAACGAGCCCAAAGGGCCGGTTGTGAAAAGAGATTTCGGGCGACTGGCATCGCCCCGG
>WGBN01000407.1 GCA_015494245.1 Saprospiraceae bacterium
ATTGTCAGATGGTGTCATTTATTTTTATGTGACTTTGAAATCAAGCCTGAGTTGGAAAAAAATAAAAGATGCATTGGATCTTAGCTCAACTCTGGGCGTGCTGTCACCTCAAAACTTAATGAACCATTGTTTTCGAATCTTGCCAAAATCCTGTATGCCTATGGGTAGTTTTTGCATGGGGTAAAGATAGGGATTTAATGGAGAATAGAAAATGATTTTTTTTGATTTTCATTTCATCATGGGCACGCTCCCCTCTAATCTCAGCTTTTTCAACCCCTATACTCCTGAAAGACGAAAAGCGCATTATTGGTATCTCTAAATGCCACGACACCAACTTCAGAATTGACGTAAATTTCTGAATACGAATCCGGATTTGTTCCCGTCAGCAAAAAGCAGTCATTAAATGATTTTCCACCTAATGTGATGACAGCGTGGAAGTCATCAAACACAGTAACGACAGGCTCACCATTTTCATCAAAACGAATTGCGCTTAGAATTGAACCTTGTGGATTCGCAGGCATCAACATGACAGTAAGACTGATTGCCACTTCAAAAGCCGGCTTTTACAGCATCTGCCTCCATTACAAATTGGCGTTTCTCCGATAGAATGTTCCGGACACGCCACTTACTAAAAAGCAAACATATAACTTCCATTTAACTTGTGCAAATTTTTGGCAGATTTTTTCCATTTTTT
Source organism: Saprospiraceae bacterium (assembly GCA_015494245.1). Taxonomy (GTDB): domain Bacteria; phylum Bacteroidota; class Bacteroidia; order Chitinophagales; family Saprospiraceae; genus WGBN01. The sequence goes on from WGBN01000407.1 coordinate 695, forward strand.
TTTGCAGACGGGGTCAAACACACATATCCCGATTTCGCCCATTTCACGCTAAGGCGCTAAAAGATTTTTCCTCCTGCAAGTTTATTTCAGCGATACAAAGTCATTTACTCTCATCCTGAGGATTAAAGACGCTAAGAGGTGATTTGACCCCCTATTGGCCGTCCTGATTGAGTTACGCTCATCACACCCCCCAAAGCTAAACGCTAAACGCTCAACACTAAACACTAAACGCTACACCCCCTCTCAAAAATCATACCCCAACGAAAGATAAAGCCTCGGCTTTTCAATCATACCCGTCTCTATGCCCCGGGCATAATCTATGCGCAGAAAATAACCGAACAAGGGCAGGCGGAGGCCGGCGCCATAGCCCATGACGATGGGGTTTCTGAAGTAATGCACTGTTACGTGTACCGGATAAGCGGGATTGGGCGGGTCGGGCAGCTCGCGGGTGTTGAGGGGGCTGTCGGGAGAGAAAGGGCTTTTGCCCGCCCAGGCCGTACCCATGTCGAAAAAGCCCACCAATTGGAAGTTTCGCCAAAACGGGCCGCGGATGTTGGGAAAGAAAAAGCGGAAAAGTGGCCAACGCAATTCGGCATTGGTCAGCACGTAGCTGTTGCCGTTGCGTATGTTTTGGCGAAAGCCCCTGAGCGTACCCACCGGCACCTGCCAGGCGTAATGGGCATCGCCTATGGGCGTCTGCTCGTTGAAAGAGGGGATCAGCCAGTTCTCCGTACCGCCGAGGTAGTAGAGAATCTTCTCCGAGCCAAAAGAGGCATTTGCCGAAAGGCGTAAAGCGACAATGGCATCGCGCCAAAGAAATTGATAATACCTGAAATCCACGCCCACCACACCGGTAAAACCCTTGTTCAGCTGCACACCAAAGCCCTCGGAGAAATCCGTGCCAAAACCCTTCAAACCCTCAAAATACACCTTGCTGCGCAGGCCGCGCAAGAGATTGGGCGCCAACGGAATACTATTGTCAAACACATAGCTCAAACGCAAGCCGAGGTGATGACTCGACTCTGCCGGAGCATTCAGCGTAGCCGGATCAGAAGCCTTGTCTATAACATTGTCCGTCCGCCAGGTCAAAGTGCTTTGCAGACGGCTGAAGACGTCGAAGGGATAGCGATACTCATTTTGTAAGAGAAAAACCGTAGCCCGCCGCTCGGGAAACAGAGGCGTGGGAATCTCCACCGGCAGCACGAACTTCCTCATGCTGTAATAAGCCGCATAGCGACGGTCTATGCGCCGGCGTTTGTCGTCATAGACGGCGTAAAACTCCGCCCCGTTGAAAGAGGTTGGCAGCCTCATGCCAATTTCCAGTACGTGATCTTCGAGCACATCCTTGAGCACGCTGCGCATCAACAAACCGGGCGGCTGAAAAGAAGAAGTCTGAGGCACCCCGCTAAAGCTGTTCAGCCCCTCAAACAGGGGTTCGTTGCTCATGTCCGAGCCCACATAATCCACCTTAAAACGCAGGCGATAGGGCGTGATGACCGCAGGGCGAAAGGGATACCAGAGAGCATCCGGCTTCTTCACAACCGAAGACACTGCCGGCTCTTTTTGCTCTGTTTTCGGAGCTTCAGCCACTTCTTCCTGTGGCTCCCACTCCTCTTCAAACTCTGACTGGAAGTAATGCATATTTATGGGAGGCAAGCTGTCCGTCGCTTCGGCCTCTTCCTCCTCCTGGCCGTGCAGGGCCGGCAAACTGTCTTGCGAAGGGGCCGCCGGAGCGGTATCCCACAAAGGTTCTGCAGGAGGTACAAGACCTGATTTTCTGCGGAAAAGCGTATAGACCGGACGCGCCTTCTGCGAGGGGTCGGCAGGCAGGCGGTACAGATGCCAGCTCTTTTTATCTTTCTTGCTGCGCTTGAAGTAGAGGAGTTCGTAAAGCGCACCACCGGCATCCTGCTGCTCCCGTATGCCGGTGTTGTAATTCGTGGCCGCATGGAGCACAGAGCGCCGCTTAATGACCGGATGCAACCAGACGCTATCCACCTCGGCCAGCAGGCTGCTGTCTATTTTTTCTTCCCAAAGCGTGTCGGGATGAAAGACCATTTCCTCTCCGTTGCGCAGCCGCACGATGCGCTCGTAATGATGGATGTACTCCTCCAAATAACCGTAATAGCGATTGCTGATACCGCTCTGATCGCTGAGGAAGGAAAACCAGTGTTCATCTATACCGATGGCTGCGGTTTCATCCACCTCAGGCGTATGAGTCAGGCGAATGAGCTCCCGCTCCTTGCCGCTCAGGCTGAGGTCTAAATAAAACAAATCAAAACGGCCATGTGTCGGAATGGAGTCTAATTTTTGCTTTCGCAAAATGTCGTCCGGGCGGTTGGAGGCCCAAATCAGCCCTTTGTGACCGTCTAACTCTACCAGACGGGCATTCAGGTCATCCCAGGGGTCCTGGGTGATGCGCGTAGTTTGACGCGTTTTCGTGTCGTAGAGGAAAATGTCGCTTAAGCCCCGCACAGCAGCCGTAAACAACAGCTTGTGCCTGTCATAATACTCAAAGCTGTAAATCCGCTGATACTGCGTGGTGAAAACGTCTTTGAAAACCTCTCCCGTCTCTATGAGGTAGCGGTCTAAGTGAATCCGGTCTCTGTGCTCATAGATGATTCCCAGCTCGCTGCCATCGGGGCTCCAAGCGAGCAGGGGGTAATTGTAATCCGTAGCCTGCAAGACAAAGCGATAACCTTTTTGAAAGAATTTTTTGGTCTTGCCCGTGCGCCGGTCTTGCAGCCAGACTTTGATTTTGCCGGCTTCATTGGTGGCATAAGCCAGATAATTGCCATCGGGACTGAGACTGAAGTGATAAAGCCTTGCATCCCGACGCTCATGCAGAGGTATTTCCGTATGCCCGGGAACTTCTTCGGGCGCTTGCATATCCCGGATTTCTCCTTTGTAGCGCTGCTCAAAATATTGAAAGCAATTTTCCTGCACTTCCCACAAATGGGCATCCAAGGCATAGGAAAACCCCTGATCGGCACTGCGGTTGATGCGCGAGAGGTAGAGCAGGTTGGATACCGTATTAGCACTGTGATTGATGCCAATAAAGTGCCAAAGTGCATGACCTGCAAGGCGGGGAGATTTCCGGGCCAGCTCATTAAAATTCCGCACCTGCCCGCCGAGGATGAGCGTGCGCAATTCATCGTCTAAGTCCGCATTCCAGGACTCCGCCACGTAGGCCACCAGGCCCGGTACAAACCAATCGGGCAAGTCCAGTGTCAGGGCATTTTGCAGCACCTCCTGCAGGCTGGCGCCATAAAGCAACGAGCTGAGATACACGCCCGCAATGCCTTCCCGCAATTGCTTCCGCAAATGCTCGTAAGAGCCGTCGTAATAGACAAAGATTTTGTTGCCGGAGATGGCCGTAACATCATCGGCAAACTCAAAAACCTCCTCCGAGCCCAAATTGCTCTGTTTCAGGTCGGTCAGGTCGGTATAGACCAACACCTCAATCTTGTCGTTGATGCGATGGTTCAAAAAAGTCTCAATGCTCTCAATCTCGTGCTCTGCCAATTGAAGGGCTATTTGCCCGATGTAGCGCCCCTCGCCATACCAATAAAAAATAAAATGCGGCGTCTCGTACTGCGACCAATCTTCAAAAATCTGGTGGTACTGTACGCGGTTTTTGCCAAAAACATCCTGTGTGATATTTTGACTGTATAAAAGGACAGAAAAAGCGATAAAAAACCCGACGAGTGTATATCTTGCAGCCATTATTGAGCAGTTAAAAGGCGATAGTGCAAATAGAAACGCTATTATACAAATAAAAACGCAAAAACATGGTCACTGTTGTTGGTTTTACTTTCAATCCCTTTCAGGAAAACACCTGGGTAGTAATAGATGAGCCTTCCGGCAAATGCGCTATCGTGGACCCGGGTTGCTCCAATGCAGAAGAGGAAGCCCGCCTCCTCAGCTTCCTGCGCGAAAATGAGCTACAGCCCGAGCTGCTGCTCAATACCCATACCCATATTGATCACATCCTCGGCAATGCCCTCATTGGTAAGACCTTTGACCTGCCCCTGCGCATCCACCCCTTAGAGCAGGAAATGTTAGATGCCGCCCCGCAGGTCTCCGCCTACTACGGCCTGCCCGCACCCGAGCCCTACCCCGCTGATCCCAACTGCTACCTCGGCGATGGAGACGAGTTGCTCCTCGGCGATACCCGCATCCAAGTGCTCTTCACCCCCGGCCATTGCCCGGGCGAAGTCTCCTTCCTTCTCCCCCAAACGCCCGCTGAAAAGGCAAGGAATTTTTTGCCCTCCATCCCCGCTTTCAATACCGGCAAACAGCCGCTCCTTCTCGCCGGCGATGTGCTCTTCCAACGAAGCATAGGCCGCACCGACCTGCCCGGAGGCGATTTCGAAACCCTCGCCCAAAGCATCCAACAACGCCTCTACACCCTGCCCGACGATACCATCGTACTGCCCGGACACGGCCCGGCCACCACCATAGGCGAAGAGAAAAGACTGAATCCTTTTGTGACGGGAAATTGAAATGCAAAGTTTTTCATTCAAAGAGCCTTAGCGTCTTTGCGTCTTTGCGAGAGTCACTTCGCGTCTTCGCCCTTTTGCACCCCTTCGGCTCCGTTCAGAGCATAGCTGTACAAAATCTTCAATCGACATTCCTTGTTCGACATTCGATATTCTCTACTCCTTCAAAAAGCGTCCCCAATAAGGCGTGCCCTTCACCCTAAGCAGGTAAAATCCCGAAGCCAGGCCTTTCGGCAAATCAATCTGCCACTCGCCCTGAGCTATCTGACCTGCTGCAGGCAGAGGTATTTCCCGCCCTCTCGCATCGTAAAGAACCAAAGTCCCTGACTGCACAGGCACGGAAGCCGGCAAATACAAATACAGGCGCTCGCCGTCAAGAGGATTGGGATAGATACTCAACAAGTATTTTTCATTGACCTCTGAAACAGCTACTGATAAATCAGCTACGCAAAGCGTGGTGTCTAAAAAACAACCGGCAGCATCGCCCACCAATAAGCCATAGCAGCCAGGGGAGAGACCGCTAATGTCTTGCTCAGAAGAAATCATTTGGCTTAGAGAGTCCGTCCACATGTAAAGATAAGGTGGGGAGCCGCCGGCTATTTCTATGTCAATGCTGCCCAAAGCAGTATCAGAATAATCCACTATGTCTGCCGAAGCCAACAGCAGAGGCAAGGGATTTTCAAAGTTAAATTCAACAACATTACTGCATTGATTGGTCTCATCCGTTACCGTCAAAGCATACATGCCCGGGCATAAGTTACTCAAAGTCGAAACGGTATCGCCCGTACTCCAAAGGAAGCCAAAATCCCCCTCGCCATCCACTTCCACATGGACCATGCCGTCGCACTCGCCATAGCAACTGATCTCATCCAGATTGACTACAAGGGGAATGTCTGCACAAGACACACCTACCTCCACGCTGTCCACCAACTCACAGCCTATGGCATCCGTAAGCGTGAGGACATATAAGCCTTGCGGCAAATCAAACAAAGCTTCCGTGGTGTCGCCTGTGCTCCACAACAAACTGTAAGGAGCCGTACCTCCCTCCGGCGCTGCCTGCACCATACCATCCTCACAAAGCGGACAGGAAACGTCCGTAGCGCTGAGATTGGCAAAAAGCTGATCGTTTTCACCTATGGTGAAATTCTGTGCAGCCTTGCAGTTGAAGGCATCTGTAACTGTTACAATGTAAGTGCCTGTACATAAATCGGAAAGCGCAGCCGTTTCATCGCCTGTGCTCCAGGCATAGGTGTAAGGCCCGGAGCCACCGGCTACGCTGTCAATAGAAGCATATCCATCGCAAACACCATAGCATACCTCACTGCTGGAAGAATAGAACAAATCAATGGGCGGACAAACATACATACTCACCGTTACCGTAGCCGCAGCTGCACAGCCATTCGCATCCGTCACCGTCACCATGTAATCCCCGGGTGCAAGGTTGCTAATCGTCTGCGTGCTCGCGCCCGTGCTCCAGGCGTAAGTATAGGGGCTCATGCCACCCGTCGGGTTGGCCGTCGCCGTGCCGTCGTTGCAGGCGTTGCATGTCTCGTCTGTGGAGCTCGCATTTACTTCAATCGTCGGGCAGCCAAAAGCAGCTACCGTTACTGCATCAAAAGCCGTGCAGCCATTCGCATCTGTCACCGTTACCATGTAATCCCCGGGTGCAAGGTTGCTAATCGTCTGCGTGCTCGCGCCCGTGCTCCAGGCGTAAGTATAGGGACTCATACCGCCCGTCGGGTTGGCCGTGGCCGTGCCGTCGTTGCAGGCGTTGCATGTCTCGTCTGTGGAGCTCGCATTTACTACAATCGTCGGGCAAATGTACATGTTTACTGTTACTGTATCGAGCGCTGTGCAGCCGTTGGCATCGGTCACAGTCAGCATGTAATCGCCGGGGCTTAAATTGTTGATGGTTTGGCTTGTATCGTTTGTGCTCCAGGCGTAGCTATAAGGACTCGTGCCACCTGTGGGATTGGCCGTGGCCGTACCGTCGTTACAGGCATTACAAGTCTCGTCTGTGGCGCTGGCGTTGGCAAGCAGCAGGGGCGGCTCAGAAAGGGTAAAGGCGGTATCATAAACACAGCCCAGAGCTGACTGGGTAATAGTCAGGTTGTAGGTACCGGCGCATATCCCTGAAAGCGTGGCTGTCGTATCTCCTGTATCCCACAAAAAAGTAAGAGGCCCCGAAGGCACACTTACACTCACGGCTATGCTGCCATCGCAAAGGCCATTGCACGTGGGTTGCGTCAGTACTGCATTTGCCGAAAGGCTCGGGCACACAAACATATTCACGCTAACCATATCTACTGCTGTGCAGTTGTTCGCATCTGTCACCGTCACCATGTAATTGCCCGGAGATAAATTACTGATCGTTTGCGTATTGGCTCCCGTGCTCCAGGCGTAAGTATAGGGGCCCGTGCCGCCCGTCGGGTTGGCCGTCGCCGTACCATCGTTGCAGGCAGTACAACTCTCGTCTGTGGAGCTCGCATTGGCAAGCAGCACTTGCGGTTCGGAAACTGTAAAAGTCTGCGAATCCGTACAACCCGGTGCATCCGTAACGGTAAGCGTGTAATTGCCTGCACAAAGGCCGAGTATAAGCGGCGTTGAAGCTCCCGTACTCCAGGCGTAAGTCAACGGAGCGCTTGCATTTTGCACTTGCAAAACCTCAATACTCCCATTGCAAAAACCATTGCAGGTGGGCTGTGTGATTTGAGCCGTAAAAACAAAAGGCAAACACTTATAAATTACAAAGGCCTTACAAAAGAAGCCCCCTCTCCCATCATCACTGCGCACAAAAATGTGAAAGGGACCCGGCAGATTCGTAAAATCTGCATTGAGTTTCAATTGATTGCCGACAATGGTAAAGAGGGCGTTGTCCTGATCATTGCTGCCATCTCCTGCCACCAGGGAATAGCTGTGGTTGGTGTCATCGGCATCCGTAGTGGAGAATGTCCCCACTACGGTGCCAACGGGGTCGCCCTGGTTAAAAAGGCTGTCAGAGAGCGTAATGTCGGTAGGCGCTGCATTGTAAAAACTCCAGAAGTATTCTTTTTTTGAATCCTCCACCCAGCTCGCGCCCACCTTCAGATATTTAATCCACTGGCTTCGATTTCCATTTGCATCATAAGAGTAGGTGGTCTTGGAATCTTCCACCCAGACACCACCTGTGCGCAGGGATTTAATACGCGTCAGCACTTTACCTTGTGCATCATTGGTGTAGTCGTATTTATAGCTCAACACCCAGGCATTGACCGTAGTATTCCAGACAGAAACTTCATTCAAAATCCGGTAACCGTTGGTGTCATAGCTATAAACGTACTTTTTGTCATTCACCCAAGTCGAGCCATTCCACACTTGGCGCACGCGAAGCGTCAGTTGATTGGAAGGGTTATAAGTATAGGTGTATTTAACAGCTTGCACCCAGGTTGTACCATTCCAATCGCTACGCGTACTGAGCGTCCGTAAACCTTGGGCGTTAAAGGTGTTGTCGTATAAATATTTATTCACCCAGGCAGTGCCATTCCAATTTTCCCTTAGTCGCTGGATGAGGAGATCGGAGGCATTATACGTATTGGTGTATCTCTTGTGATTATCCCAGCCTGTATTGCCGGCATTGCGCAGATAGTTAATGTCCTGGATTTCCAGAGCTTCGACATTATAGGAAAACACATCTCTCTCGTTTAAATTCCACTGACCGGGAGTGCCGGCCGTGAGATAACCCAGGGTGGAGTCGAGCAGATAGACATCTCCACTGCCCGAGGGTGGAAGAGGCATGAGGAGGTCTTCCTCTTCTTCTTTTTGGCTTTCGCCAAATGGTGAAATGCTCCACGTACCCGCCTGCAGCATCTGTACAAACAAGATGCCGGAAAGAAAAAAACAAAATCTTAAATAAGTCTTCATAACCTTTTACGATTTCCTGTGATACAAAAGACAAAAAGGCTGTGGCGTTTTAATTTTTTGCCTTGCCTGGTTCACTGCACTATACGTCAGCTCAAAGAAAAAGGTTGCCGGCACTCAATGCTTTATCGAGTGAAGGCAACCCTTTTCAAAAAATTCCGTATAAAGGAGTAAGAAAGCGGTAGGAGCAGGCCTAATACCGGTCTGTTTTTGCCGGCCAAATCCGGCTTATGGACAAAACGGGGAGCAACATAAGGTTGATTATAGAGCAATGTCTTGAGGGCAATCGCAAGGCTGAGCGCAAGCTCTTTGAGCTGTACTACGGCTATGTTTTCAGCATAACGCTGCAGTATTCAAGCAAGAGGGAAGATGCCGAAGAGGTTTGTGCGGAGGCTTTCGTCAAGATTTTTAAGAATCTGGACAAATACGATGCAGACCTCCCGTTCAAGCCCTGGCTGAGGCGCATCGTGGTCAACACGGCCATAGACCACATTCGCAAGCATCAGAAATACAACAAGCAGCACATCATAGAACTCGCGCATGTACCCGAAGTAGCCTCTGTACCCAATACTGCACTCTCTGATATGGGCTATAAAGAGCTTATCGCCTGCATACAGGAGTTGCCGCCGGCTTATCGGGCAGTATTTTTGCTGTATGCCGTAGAAGGCTACAAACACCACGAAATTGCCGAGCAGTTGGGCATCAGCGTGGGCACGTCAAAATCGAATTTGGCGAAAGCCAGAAAAAAACTGCAATGGCTGGTCTGCCAGAAAAACGGAGACCTGAAAGCCTGTATGGACCAGTAAAGAGCACAAACCACAAACTCAAACTCATGCAAGACTTTGACAAACATATCAAAAACATGCTCGAAAATCCGCCGAAAATACCGGCCAACGAGCAAGTGTGGAAAAAGGTACAGCGTGAATTGCATCCGGGCCGCTTTTCATGGGATCGCTTGTGGTGGTTGTTGCCGCTTGCCATGGCGCCCATTGCTGCCCTGGCCTTATTCCTGACAGGTTCTTCTACCAACAATAAAACGACCCAAACAAACTCGACGAGCGTGGTGATTAAAGACACCATTTACCAGAAAACAGTCATTCTCACGTATGATACCATTTACCACCATACTGTCATTGTTGAAAAGACAAACAGAGTGTCAAATCCGATAAAACCCTACACGATTTATTCATGGCAGCTGACTCCACCGCAAGGTTTCGGCTCTTTGGCGCCTTTCATGAGATCTGATTTCCGCTCATTAGAGTCGTTTCCGCGGTGGGGTTCTTTGAGACGGGAAGGGCTTTTTACCTCCCAATTCACGGGTACGATGCCGGCACAGGCAACACAGACTGCAAACGCAAAAGAAGAAGGCACACTTTCTCCCGGACTCCGGAGCACTGCGACCTTAAAAAACAAATATTTTTCAGCAATTTTTTCAGACGAGAGAATGCTCCATGCTGCCTCCACAGATCTGCTTGCCATTCAGACTGTTAGAAAGCAAAGTCAACGCCGTGCCAGGTTGTTAAATGCCGCCGACCAGGCTGCCCGCGCAATTGCACCGGATGTCTTTGGTTTTGGCTTTTCCACCTCAGCCGAAATGCATCTCGATGGCAGCCTGCAAGAACGCATAGCCAACGCCAACGGCTTAACGCTCTACCTCGACTTGAACCCCCGCATACGACTCGTAGGAGGTATAGAATTGCTCTCTGTCAATTACAATGAAATTGAAGCCGACCACTTTAGCAGATATCCCTACGTAGCTCCACCTGTGGCAGGTGGTGTACTCACGCGCATTGAGCCTTATCTCACTTATTATCGCCTGCCCCTCGGTATGGAACTGCGCCTGTACAAAAGAGAACGCACTTTAGAGCCCTACGCACAAACCGGTTTTTTCTGGACGAGCAAATCGGGAAAAAACTACCTGGAGTACTACTTCACAGACCCTCAAACCGGCGCTGAACACATTAGGAAGTACCCCACAGGAGAAGAAACTCAACATTTTCCCTGGCTACCCGGCTCCTGGTGGGCAAGCGCCGGCTTCGACTGGTATCCCTTCTCAAGCCACAGAAACCTGTTTTTGCGCGGCCAGGCTACCTATGTGCAATACGCCGCAGGCCTGGAGCCCAAGTTGAATTTTAAACGCAGTCTGGGCCTTCGCGCCAGTTTGTCTTATACGCTGCCGTTTCATTAAAAATAAATGAAAATCAAGGCAACTTTTAAAAGACGATCTTCGTAAAGGATTGCAAAGAAAAAAAAGAAGTTGAAATGAAGAAATTTGCACTGATATTTTCTTTGGCCTTGTTTTGGGCTTTCGCCCAAATGCCATCCTTACAGGCACAGGACCTGCCGCCCGGGTTTAAGACCTATTACAACCTCGGCATGGACATGCGCCTGAGCAAGCGATGGACAGCCCGTGTCAAACAGCTTTATGGTTTTGAGATAGACTCTTCTTACTACCTGAAGTTGCTTCTGAACACGGCCTCTTTTGAATACCGCCCAAGCAAAAATACGCGTGTAGAAGTCGCCTATCGCCCCATGTACTTCCGCGGCAACACCCGCTTTCTCTGGTATCACAGAATCAGTCTCAAGGCTTCGCAACGCCTGCGCTTAGACAAGTTCAGCTGGAAAAACAGCCTTACAGCCGAGTGGTTTTTTCCCATACAGCCCAAGTATGAATATCGCTTCATCCTGGCCAGCAGATTGTATGGCCCGTCTGTACTACCCTGGAAAGGGAAGCCCTATCTGCAAGGGCAACTGTACTATTACCTCAATGGCAAACCACTGAAATACTACGACGAAAACGGCGATTGGGTCGTTACGCAATCGCCCAATGACTTTCATCGCTACCGCATCAGCATAGGCGCACGCTTCAGGCCTACCCGCAGCCTGCGCCTGAGCATCTATTACACGCTGCAAAGGGAGTTTAACACCGGCCTCACACAAAACAGAGACATCAACGTTCCCAACCGCAGCGGCAGTAAAATTCGATATGCCTTCAACGACTACTCCGTTTTGGGTCTTAGTCTGACTTTCAAACTGGACCTGAGGAAATGAGCCGTCCATACTCAACCAAAAAGCACTTTTGAACAGGTTTTTTTTAAGCCGGCTTCCTGACCGGCAGAACCGAAAAATGACCATCA
>WGBN01000408.1 GCA_015494245.1 Saprospiraceae bacterium
CCCCCAACACTAAACACTAAATCAACAATAAACGACACACGATAAACCATCCACCGCTTTCACCGCTTTCACCGTTTTCACCGCTTTCACCGCTTCAACCAATTCAACCGCTTTCACCGCTTCAACAGCCCCCTTCAACGCGAAGAAACAGCCTCCACTGCCACCAAACGATCATAGCGCTCGCCGAAGGGGCGATAGTAGATCAAAATCGTATAAACGTTTTCCGTGCTGCGCCAACTGCCCTCCGTGCGTGAAATATCCATTTGCCCCCCGCTTTTGGGAACGAGCACGTAGTAATAATTGTAAAAACCCTGCTTTAACTCCAGCTCGGCCACATAACCGTTGACGAGGTTGTTGTAAGCCATGCGAAACTCCGGCTTGATCTGAAACTCACTCAACTCGCCAAAAATATACACATCATAATCTTCATATTTCGTCGGACTGTACAAGGTGAACAGCACATCGGCATAGTCGCTCTCCAAATCATTGTTGTCAAAGTCAAAAGTCTCTATGATAAAGCCCCCATTGGCATCTGCATAATCTCTGGCCACATCATAGCGCTTATAATCTTTGTGCAACGTAATCTCATAGCCATCCGGATAGCGCCGGATGTCTGCCACCTGCCCCGAAGCCGATCGAAAAGAGCGCAGGTCCAGATTCCGGAATTCCTTCCCCGCCTCAAAAGAAAACTGACCGGGCGTATCATAGACCTCGCGATCGGGGCGAAAGACGCGGGCGCGGGCGCCAATGATGGCATTGTCCCAGCGGTTGTTTTGCAAGACCGTAGCCTTCATCTCCAGCTGAGGGTTGCGAATTTCCAACTCCGGATGCTCCACGCTGAAAACCAGCTCCTGCCGGCTGTCCATGTCCGAGACCATACGCGGCATCACCATTTGCGCCTGCACGTCCATCATCGGTTCTACCACCATAAAACGGCGCGATAAAATCAGCTTTTCGCCATCTTCATCATAGACCTGCAAGACGTAGTTACCCGAGCGCGTAATCTGAATCTCATCATTGGGCAAAGGTAATTCGTAATGCGTAAAAGAAGTAAAGGTGTTGAAGGAAAAGTCGTAATCGTCTATATAGCCATCCGTATAACTGCCGAGATATTCCCTCGGGCTCATGTCTGTAGGCTTCCAGTCGTAAGTGCACTGCACAATGGTGTAGTAAAAACGCCTCACCTCCTCGCTAAAATCGTCAAAAGAAAGTACGACGGGCAAGCTGGCGTAGAGCTGCAAAATCGGCAAAGTCAGCGGGAAACCCGCCTGATGAAACTTCACCGAATGTATCTGCGGGTCAAAAGTATAATTCGAAAGCGCCAGGGAATCCGCAGGTGTACGCACTTCTTTGCCCTCCAGGGAAATGCCGTAAAAAAACAAGGCAAAAGACAAAAACCAATAACGCCAATACATGTTTTTCTTTTAAAAATTTACAAACCTCATCGCTTCACCCATTTTGAACCTCTGATAAAAAACCGCCAGGGCCACAAAGCCGACTCACCGGCGTAATCCACACCTATGCGCGGGGAGACCCCCATTTCATGCTCTGTGATTTTCCGCCCGATGTCTTCTATCCAAACGCGTTCACCACTCAACAGGTTTTCTCCGCTCATGTCCTTATGCAGGCCTAAAGCCTGACTTAAAACGCCCGGCCCGGTCGTTAATTGCGGTTGTACTTTTTTTTTGCCGCGGCGTCTCAGCATTTCCTCCACGCCCTCCAAAGGCTCCACAGCCCGTACCAAAACCGCATGAGCCATGCCTTCCGGCCCCGTAACCACATTGAAAAGGTGGTGCATGCCATAACACAGATAGATATAAGCACAGCCTCCGGCGCGAAACATCACTTCCGTGCGCGCCGTGCAGCGATTGCCGTAAGCGTGACAGGCGCGGTCATCGGGCGCGCGATAAGCCTCCACCTCGGTAATGATGCCCGATGTGCGAACGCCGTCCATCTTCGTCACCAACAACTTGCCCAAAAGCGCCCTTGCCACTTGCAATACGTCTTCAGACCGGTAAAAATCTTCTGTCAAAATGCGACCTTCCATGCTGCAAAAAACGCGAATTTTTAGCAGCTTTGCCCCATGCCTTTGCGCCACATACATCGCTTTCGGGGCGGCACCGCTGCTCTTTGGGAAATTTGCGAAGAAGACTCCTTCTTCGAGAATCAACTGCTTTTGAGCGAAGAAGAGCAGGCAGTCTATAAGACATTGCCTTCCGGCAAACGCCCCCGCGAGCGCAAACGAAGAACCCAATGGCTGGCCGCCCGCCATCTCCTGCAACTGCTCGACGGCTCAGAACCGCGCCGCAGCCTCTCCTATCGCCCCTCAGGGCAGCCCTTTTTCACTCACGGCAAAGAGTATTGCTCCCTGAGCCATTCCGGCAAATACGCCGCTGTAGCCGTAGCGAGTGTGCCGGTAGGCATAGATATCCAAAAGACAGAGGATAGAATTTTACGCCTTTCGGCAAAATTCATAGAAGCCGAAGAGCGCCTGAGCTGGGAAGGACACCCCCGCCAAAAGGAAATATTCACCCTCTACTGGACTGCCAAAGAAGCCCTCTTCAAAGCAGCCGGCCTGCAGGGCGTAGATTTTAAACGCGACTTGCACATCCACCTGCCCCACTTTCAGGATGGAGGGCAAGCCCTTGCAGAAATCTACCACCCCCTCCGCCAAAGCGACCAAACCGAACCGAACTACCAACTCCACTCCACCTGGAATTTGCGCTATCGTCTGTTTGGAGACTACGTTTACAGCATAGCCACTCCTCAAAACATCAAACACTGACGCCCATGCATCACATCCGCCTCGCCACAGAAAAAGACCTGCCTGCCATCCACGCCCTGGTACGGGAACTGGCCATCTATGAAAAAGCCGAAGAAGAATTCACTGCCAGCCTCGAAGATTATCTCCGCGATTTCCGCGCCGGCATCTTTGAAGCCCTGGTCGCCGAAGTCGAAGGCAAAGTCGTGGGCATGGCCCTGTACTACATGACCTATTCTACCTGGAAAGGCCGTATGCTCTACCTCGAAGACTTTGTCGTCAAAGAGCAGATGAGAGCACAGGGCATAGGCCGTGAGCTGTTCGGTGCTTTTTTGGCGAAAGCCAAAGAAAAAGACTGCCGCCTCGTCAAATGGCAGGTACTCGACTGGAATGAACCCGCCATCCGCTTCTACAAAAAATTCCAAACCACCTTCGAAAACAACTGGCTCAACGGCAAGATTTTTCTCGTAAAATAAATGCAAGCTACCGAAAAATCATTTTTTGGCACGCTTTTTGGACATACTCAAAGCAAAGGCACTTGAGCGGCACAAATCGCTTAATCGCTGCAAACTTTAGAGCTGTCGCCTGCACCTGCCAAAAGACAAGGCCGTGCAAACGATGCTCAATGAATGGGATATTAAAGCGCTTGCCATACAAACGCTTTACACAAGCAAAAAACTGTCAACACCGGAGGGGTGTCAGCTACGTCTTTTGCTGCTCTTCACCCAAAGAGCACATGGAGATGTACGACCAAAGGAATAGTGTTTCATAGTGTGAGGGGTGGCCGCCTTGATGTGGTCGCCCCCTTTTTTGTTCAAACACACAAAAATGAAGCCACTACCCCTTCCGCCCCATCAATTCTTCTGCCAACATTTTGAGAGGCTGCAAACGCGCCTCCGGCAAATTCAGCGAAGCCAGTTGCGCAAGTGCCTCGCGGGTATATTTTCGCTGCAATTCATCAATCGCTGCTTTGGCTCCGCTGACCTCTAAGAAGCCCTGCACAGCAGCGATTTTCTCAGCATCCTGCAGCTCATCAGACTTCAAAGCCTCCAGCAAATGGCGAGCCTGCTCCGGGCTCCCATGCTCCAACACATAGACGACCAAAGCCGTTTTTTTCTGCTGCAAAATGTCGCCGCCTTTACGCTTTCCCGTTTTTTGCTCATCGCCAAAAGTGTCCAACCAATCGTCCTGCAACTGAAAAGCCAGGCCCAACTGCAAGCCAAAGCGATGGAGAATAGCAGCCTCCTCTTCGCTCGCACCGCCTATCAAAGCACCTATTTGCAAAGCGCCGGCAGGCAATACCGCCGTTTTCCAGGCGATCATTTGCAGGTATTCTTCCATGCGGATGTGCTCCCGCATTTCAAACTCCATATCCAATTGCTGCCCCCGGCAGACATCCACGGCAAAGCCGTTAAAAATCGCCATCAAGCGAATGGCCAGCGAAGCCGGCAAACCCATGACGAGCTGCTCATAGGCATAAATCAAGGCCAAATCTCCCGTAAGAATGCCCGAAGGCAGGCCGTATTTCTTATAAATCGTGGGCTTCCCGCGCCGCGTAGCAGCCTCATCCATGATGTCGTCATGTGCCAGCGTAAAGTTGTGAAACAACTCCACGGCCAAAGCAGCATGTAACCCGCGTTCAAATCTATCGTCATAAAGGCCGGTCGCCAACAAAAGCAACAATGGTCGTAAACGCTTCCCGCCTTGTTTCATCAGGTAGTGCAAAGGCTCATAAAGCCCCTCGGGCTGCCCGAAAGCCAAATGTTCTTCCAGGAAAGAATCAAAGGTTTTTCGAATTTGCTCTATGGTCATTGGACACTTGTTTTCCTCTCCAACATACGTACTTTTAAAAAAAACGGTATATTGCCCTCGTCTAAATACGTGCTATAAATGAAAAAACGAGAAACATTACATATACTACTCACCAGCCATAGCAGAGAACTGGCCTCAAAGTTAGAAACTTTACTGAAAGAAGCCCTCCCCGGGCAAATAAACTTTCATTGGGCCCGCTCAGCGAAAGACACCATCCAATATGCCCTCCGGCATCAACCGGATATCATCTTCATGGATGAGCCCTCTCACAATGTACAAACATCAAAAATAATTAAACTATTAACAAGCAAAACAAACGCACCCATTATTGCCCTATGCACCTATAAAAAGCAAAACCTTAGCCCCTTTGAACTGCTCAAAATCGGATTTTCCGACCTCCTGCTTAAAGAAGACCTTACCGCCGGGCTCTTAAAACACAACTTGCTCACCAATTTAGCCAGAAATGAACTCACAGAGTGCCGCGAAAAACCCAAAAAACTTGAAGAAAAAGGCATCCGGAAAGAGTTTGTTGACATCTGCAAAACCATACCCCTCGGCCTCTGGAAATTTGACCACACCAACAACCAACTGACCTTTTCGGGCAAAATGCAAGAAGACCTGAATCTGCACCCAAGCATTTACAACCTAAGTCTTACGGATTTTATACGACTCGTCTATCCTGAAGACCAAAAGAAAGTAGAACTTTTTTTCCGGCATTTACAAAACAAAAGGACAACTTCCACAACTTTTCGCTTTTCATTGCCCTACAAAAAAGGGCAACACAAAAACATCCTCCTTCTGGCAGCTCCCGGCCCCCAAAATGCCGGCAAAGACTTCACGCAAGGTCTGCAAATCATCCTTCCCAAAAAGGAAAATTTAATCTCCGATGACGACAGACACAGGGAAATTGGAGAGTGGGTTCTAAACAACGCCCTGGAAACGCTAAAAGAAGTATCCGGCTCAGCCAGCCTCCCCATTTTCAAGCAAATTACGCGCATCCAGCAGAAAGTCGGCCAAATGCAAAAAGGCGTTGAACCGACGGATGAAACATCATCCCACTCAGAAAATCTCACAAAAGAAGTCGCCGGCAAAAACGCCATGCTCAAAGGGCTCAAAGACATGAGCTCACTCGTAGATATCTACGTAAAAATGAGCAATGACCTGATGGCTTATTACATGTTGACCAGAGGAATCCCTCACCTGAACGAATTGCCGTTTGTCATTGAAGACATAACTTCTTTGCTGGAAGCCTACTTTAAAAAGAAAGCTCGCATGGCCTCCGTCCGACCCGTTATAGAAAATCTCGGCGGTGGCAAGCAAGTCATCCTTGGCAATCCGGGCTTCTCGGGCTTCCTATTCTACAACCTCATCAAAGCCGTCATAAAAATAACCCAACCACACTCCACGGCAACTTTCCGGCACCAGCACAAAAAGTCAGACTCCGGTAAAATCATTCACTGCACTTTGGAAATAAGCGCACAGACAGAAAAAATTCACCCCGACGACCTAAAGCTGCTAAACACCATTAAAGGCACCAAAGAAATAGGAAAAACGGCAACCAAAGACAAAGAAAAAATACTCAAACTGGTGCCTATGGCTATTTGCGCCATTGGCCTCAGAAGCCAGGGAAACAGCATCTCCTTCAAACAGAGCCCGGGAGGAAACCTCTTCATCTCTTCTAAGCTCTATGCCGAAACTTTAGAGGTCAAAGACCATACCTCCGCAGAGCATATCCTCCTGCTCGAACCATACGCACCCCGACAATTGCTGCTCCAGAGCAAACTGCTCAACTTTTTCCCCCAGGCGCGAATTGACATTTTTGACGATGAAAACAAAATGCTCGCAGCAGCCAGGCAGAAGAGCTGGAACCTGATCTTTATAAGCAGTTCTTATCTGCGATCCGACGCCTTCAGAAAATGGCTGGAAGACGAACGCACACCTCAGACGCCCCTCGTCTTCCTCTACCAAATCCACAACAAAAGAGAAGCCGAAATCATCCAAAAACTCGAGCAAACATACTACCTCCCGAAAACGTTCACTTTCGAAGCGCTAAAAGCCATCCAAACCGACCAAACCATTGATCTGCTTAACTAAAAGGCACTCTTCCCCCTCCATCGGGGAAAACGTCCTGTAAAAAAACCAACGCCATGCCTATCAGAATGGAAAAAGATGACCCCAGACCTCCCAAAAGAGACCGCCGCCGGCAAGAGCGGCGCGAAAACAGCGGTAGCGGTCTGGGACGCCTGCTCCCTTTCATCCTGATGTTTGTACTAAGACGACCCAAACTCATTTTGCCTGTACTCCTCATCGCAGGCCTGTGGTACTTCTTCTTCTACGACGGAGGCTCTTCCGCCATAGCTTATGACGACGGGCAACAAACAGAATTTTCCTTTGGCGCCACATTGAGCCAGGAAGAATATGACAAAGCCCGCGTATTTCCGGCACTGGCAGCCGGAGCAGCAAACCGGCTCCCCTCCAGCATCAGCCTGCAACAATACGCACCCCGCCGCAGACAGCAGGGCCGCCAAGGCTCCTGTGTAGGTTGGGCATCCTCTTACGCAGGCCGCACCATACTCGAAGCCATGCGCACCGGCCAATCTCCGGATCAAATTGCCTTTAGCCCCTCCTTCGTCTATAACCAAATTGCCTTGCAGGGATGCCAGGGCGCCTATATGCGCGATGCCATGGAAACCCTCAGCCAGGAGGGCTCCCTGCCACTTTCGCTCTTTCCCTACAACGAAAACGATTGCTCCACACAACCCGACAGCAGAGAACGCTCCCAGGCAGCTCAGTTTCGCATCAAGGGATACAACCGCCTCACACTCGACGGCGATGATTATACGCCCGACATCCTCGCCATCAAAGAACACCTCGCCCAAGGCGCCCCCGTCATCATTGGCATGCAGGTGGGCGGCACCTTTATGCAGGAAATGGTGGGCAAAAAAGTCTGGCACCCCACGCGACGCGATTACAGCCAATACGGATTTAGCGGCCACGCCATGTGCGTCATCGGCTATGATGACAACCTCAGCGGAGGAGCCTTCCAAATCATGAACTCCTGGGGGCCGCAATGGGGACAAAATGGCATCGCCTGGATTCCCTATGATGCCTTCCAGACTTTCGTCAAAGAGGCCTACGGCCTGTATCCCATGGGACAAGGCCCACAATTCGACCCCAATAAACTCTCCGTCAAATTCGGCCTGCTGCTCAACGAAAACCAGCAACTCATCCCCCTGCGCAAAGTCGGAAACAATACCTTCCGCACCAAGTATCCGGTAAACCCGGGAGATAAGTTCAAAATCGCCATCACCAATTCCATAGAGTGCTACATCTACATCTTCGGAGAAGAAACCGATGGCTCCAGCTATGTGCTTTTCCCCTATACCCCAAAACACGATGCTTATTGCGGCATCACCGGCACACGCGTCTTCCCGCGGGATTACTCCCTCACACCCGACAATACCGGCTCTCGCGATCGCATAGCCATCGTCATCTCCAAAAAAGAACTCGATTTTGAACGGCTCAACAGCTTCATCAATCAAAGCACCGCGCCCACTTATGGCGAAAAAGTGCAACAGGTACTCCGTAGCCTCGAAATCCCGAATGTCCGCTTTGAAGACGGCGATGCCATTTCCTTCTCAACAGATACGCAGGGCAAAGAACTCGTCAGCGTCATCATAGAGCTGGACAAAAACTAAGCCCTCCCCCTTCTCCCAGCCGGCCAGCGGCAGAAAAACCTTCGCCTTTCCCTAAAAAGTTTCTGCCGTTGGCCGGCCATCCTGCCAACAACTGTGTCTTCCGGCAAGCATTTGTCCAAATCGGGCAAACATTTTCGACCACGCTCACCTTATCTTTGCATAGCAAGGGCTCATTGGAGCTAAATGAATTTAAGCTCAATAGCCCTTGAAACTTCAAGTATGCAAAACCCCAAAAAACTTAAAATCCAACAAGTGCAGTAGCTGCTTTCTAATAAGCGAAATCCCCTGCACTGTGTTTCTCTTTTCACCAATCAAAACCATCTGACACCATGAGAACACCCCAAATTCTCCTATTCATCCTGTTTCTGGGATTTGGCCTTTCCGGCCTGCAAGCCCAAAAGCCAAGCGAAAACCTCTGGAGCGATGCCGCTCTGAAACAACTCCCCGATCAAAGTCTGCGAAGAATCATCCCTCAGAAGTATCGCTGTCTGCATTTGGACTTCCCGGCCATGAAAGAAGTGCTCGCCGCAGCGCCGGAAAGATTTGGCGAAAGCCAAAAAAAATCAAATGTCATCATCTCCCTGCCCCTGCCCGACGGCGGTAGCATGCACTTCCGCGTTTATGATGCCCCCATCATGCATCCGGAACTCGCAGCCCGCTATCCCGAAATACGCTCCTTCGTAGGGCAAGGCATCGAAGACCCCTCGGCCATAGTGCGCTTCGACCACACGCCCAAGGGATTTCACGCCATGATCCTTTCAGCCGATAAGGGCACCATCTTCGTAGACCCCTATGCAGAGGGGCACACCGATTACTACATCTCCTACTTCAAAAAGGATTTTACAAAACAGCAGGATGAATTCTCCTGCCATGTAAATGAACTACTCGAAAACAACAAAAAGCCCGCTCCCACAGCCGGACTTAAAATGGCCGGCGATTGCCAATTGCGCACTTATCGCCTCGCCCTGGCCTGCACCGGAGAATACGCCCAATATCACGGCGGCACTGTAGCCGGCGCCCTGGCGGCCATGAATACCACCATGACCCGCGTCAATGGCGTCTTTGAACGCGATGCAGCCATCACCATGCAACTGGTAGCCAACGACGACCAACTCATCTTCCTCGATCCCGCTACCGACCCCTATTCCAACAACAATGGCAGCGCCATGCTCGGCCAAAACCAAACTACCTGCGACGACATCATCGGCTCGGCCAATTACGACATCGGCCACGTCTTCAGCACCGGCGGCGGAGGCATCGCTTATCTGGAAAGCCCCTGCGACGCTTCCATCAAAGCAGGCGGCGTAACAGGCCAGGCCAATCCGGTAGGCGACCCCTTCGACATAGACTATGTCGCCCACGAAATGGGACACCAATACGGCGGGCGCCACACCCAAAACAACGACTGCAATCGCGACAACTCCGCTTCTTATGAACCCGGCAGCGCCTCCACCATCATGGGCTATGCCGGCATCTGCCCCCCCGACATCCAAGCCCATAGCGATGACTACTACCACACCAACAGCATCATCCTCATGGGCAACTTCGTCACGGGCGCAGGCAATGCCTGCCCTACGGTTACCAATACCGGCAACAACCCGCCCGTAGCCAATGCCGGAGCCGATTACACCATCCCCAAATCCACACCCTTTGTGCTCCAGGGCACAGGCTCAGACCCCGACGGAGATGCCCTGACCTACTGCTGGGAGCAGTACGACAAACAAGTCGCCCCCATGCCCCCGCAGGCAGGAAGCACCACAGGCCCCGCATTCCGCTCCTTTGGTCCAAGTAGCTCGAACATGCGCTACCTGCCCAAATTGGAAGAGGTCGTCAACAACACCTCTCCCACCTGGGAAGTGCTCGCCAACACAGGGCGCACCTATACCTTCCGCCTTACCGTCCGCGACAACTTCGCCGGAGCCGGCTGTACCGACGACGATGAAATGATCGTGACAGTAGATGGCAGCAGCGGCCCCTTCCTCGTTACAACGCCCAACAGCCCGGCCGTAAGCTGGACCGCCGGCACTATGGAGACCGTTACCTGGGATGTAGCCGGCACCAATGGCGGCGCCGTCAACACCCCCAATGTGGACATCCTCCTCTCCCTCGATGGAGGTTATACCTATCCCGTCATCCTCGCAACAGCCGTACCCAACGACGGCTCCGAAATGGTATTGGTGCCCAACATGCCAACCGACTCGGCTCGCGTGCAAGTCAGAGGCTCTGGCAACATCTTCTACGACATCTCCGATGCCAATTTCTCCATTACCGGAGGCAACGACAACGACTTCACCGTCTCTATTGCCAACCCGCAAATAGAAGCCTGCCAGGGGCTCCCCACCGGCACCGTAGTCAACATCGGCATTGTCGGAGCCTATTCCGGCAACGTATCCCTGTCTGCCAACGGCTTGCCTGCAAGCCTGAGCGTCAGCTTCACGCCCAATCCCGTTGCAGCCCCGGGAATAAGTGAGATGGTCATTGACAATACCGCCTCGGTAAGCCCGGGTTCCTACCCCTTTGAAGTCAGCGGCACCGATGGAACCAACACCCATATCGCAAATGCAACGCTCATCGTCCTGCCCGGAGCACCGGCACAGGTAGCGCTTATCGCCCCCGCAAACGGAGCGACCAATGTTCCGCCCTCACCAACTCTCAGCTGGTCTGCAGCCCCGAATGCCGGCATGTACTACATCGAACTCGCTACCGACAGCCTTTTCACCAATGTAGTGGAAAGCGCAAACGTCAGCGACACTACTTACAACGCAGGCCCGCTAACACCCGACTCTACCTACTACTGGCATGTGGCCGCACAAAACAGCTGTGGCGTATCAGACTTCCAGGCAGCCTTCTCTTTCACCGTTGGCCCCATAGAGCCCGGACTGTGCCTGCCTCCTCTGAATTCCTCTGCCACAACTACGGCCAATACAGCCAGTCTGAACTGGTCTCCCATTTTCGGAGCGGCCAAATACGTCATCCGCTATCGCCCCGTAGGTACCACTACCTGGAAAAGACGCAACACCCTGGTCAATTTCATCACCCTCGTCGGCCTTACGCCCGCAACAGAGTACGAATACCAAATCCGCGTGCGCTGCGAAACCGGCCTGACAGATTGGTCTGAGCTCTTCTTCTTCACAACCCAGGAAGGCATGGACCAAACCGAATGCACCAACCTCACCCCCATCGAACCGGTGCAAACAACGCCCAACTCGGCAGTCATCAGCTGGAATGCCGTCCCCGGAGCATTCCTCTATCGCCTCAGCTACCGCGCCGCAGGAACCAATGACCCCTGGAAACGCATCAACAGCCCCGACACTATGGTCTTTATCAGCAACCTCCTTCCACAAACGGAATACGAGTACATCGTCAAAACGCTCTGTGTCTTTGGCTGGACGCCCTGGTCTGACTCCTACTTCTTCACTACCGCCGGCGTCCTGCTCAATCAAGAGCAAAATTCCGGAAGCAGTGTTGCCGCTCAAACAGATCGCACCCAAAGCTATACAACGGAAGACCTGAAACTCTTCCCCAACCCCGCTACGGACAGGCTCACCATCCAATGGCCCTACCAAAGCCGGGAAGATGAAGTCGGTATCAGCATTCGCGATCTGTCCGGCAAATTGCTATACACCTCTTACAGCACGCAAAACGAGCTGGAAATCAGCCTCGATAAATGGCCCGCAGGCATTTACATCCTGCAACTCACCCGAGAAGGACAAGCACCCCTGATCAGGCGCTTTGTAAAGAAGTAGGGCGTCCTTAAAAAGTCTCTCTCGATTTTGTGAGCAAAAAACTCTCGCAAAGACGCAAAGACGCTAAGGCTCTTCCTTTGCGACTTTGCGGCTTTGCGAGAAATATCAAAACAACAACTTCACCACCTCTTCCCGCTTTGCCCTGCTCACGGGAATGCGATCAGCACCCAACTCCAGCATATTCCCTTCCAGGCCTGTAACCCTATTACAGGCGATGATGTAGGATTTATGGACGCGCATAAAATGGCCTTTCGGCAAAATCTCCTCCAGCGTTTTCATTCGTTCGAGCACGACGTATTTCCCTTCTTCACAGTGAATGCGCACATACTCTTTCAGACCTTCCACATAACGTATCTCCCGAAACCATATCTTCCGGATCTTTCCATCTGCTTTGACAGCCATATAATCCTTGGTTCCTTCCAAAAGCTGCTGTGCGCCAATACCTGCCGGGGCTTTCCGGGCCATGGCATTCCGCGCCTTATTCACGGCTTTCAAAAACCGCTCAAAAGAAAAGGGCTTGAGCAGGTAATCCACCACATCCAGGTCAAAAGCCTCCGTCGCGTAATCCGCGTAAGCCGTCGTAAAAACCGTCTGTGGAGGGTGCGGCAAAGCCTTTAGCAAATTATTGCCCGCAAGCGTCGGCATCTGTATATCCAAAAACAACAGATCAATCTCCTGGTCCTGCAAAACCTTCAGGGCCTCTATAGGCGATTTTAAAAATCCCACCGGCTCCAAATCCGGCACCTGAGAAATAAACTCCTTCAACAACTGCAAAGCCAAATACTCGTCATCAACACATAAAACCTTCATTTTTTTAATTTTTTATCGCAAAAAAAGAACACTCATCCGGCCAGTGGCAACTTCAATCTCACTTCAAACACCGCTTCTCCTTCGACAATCTCAAACACATGTGCGCCGGGATATCTCAAGCGAAGGCGCTTACGCATATTGCTGAGGCCGACTCCTCCGACTTTGTCTTTTTGCTCATGCTGTCTGTCCACGCTGTTACGGGTACTAAACCAAAGGTAATTGTCTTCCACTTTCAACTCTATGTGGGCATAAGCATTTTCATTCAAATCAAAATCACAGTGCTTGAAACAATTTTCCACCAAAGGCATGAGCATGAGCGGCTCCACTTCCTTACCCGCCATCTCGCCGGAATAGGTAAACGTCAAATCCACGTCTTGCTCCATGCGCATTTTAAACAAATTGATAAACTCCTCAAGATGCCTGACCTCTTTCTCCAAAGACACCCTGTCTTTGGCGCCATCGTAAATCACATAGCGCAACAACTCGGACAGCCGCAGCACCATATCAGCCGTCTTCGGCGAGCCGGTAACGGCCAAAGCATAAATATTATTCAGCGTATTAAAGAGGAAGTGAGGATTGATCTGCGCTTTTAAAAATTGCAATTCGGCCTCACTGCGCTCCTGCTCTAAACGCTGCTTGACGGCCTCCTTCCGGTAATAATACTGCAACAAAGCATAAAAAATGCTCACCATCAAAATAGATACATTCGTAACGAAAGCCGCAATCAACAAGGCCGTATTCATGGAAAGCCGGGGAAGACGCGCAGGCAACAGCGTCAACTGCATATTGAAATGGGCGCGCAAAAAGGCTGTTGTTAAAAACAAACCCGCCAAATAAATGGCATAAGCCCAATAACGCTGCCTGAGAAAAAACTTCCTCAGCAAAAACAAATTGACATAGAAAACCACCGCCAACAAGCCAATATTTAAAACCGAACGCAGCAGCAACAAATCCCAGGGCAGTTGCCCGAGAAAAGCCATGGTGTGCAAACCCAGGGCCACCAGCCATATCGCCACATGCAAAAGCAGACGCACCCCCCGACGGTTTAAAAGGGGTATTTGATTTTCTCCGGGAAGCATATCAATCCGTTTTAGAGGCCCTAAATATAGCAGCTCAATCAGGGAAAAGAAACTTCCATTCAACCAACCGCTGCTCTCCGCCTACCAATGGCGCAATATACCACATATAGCCTTTTTGAGTCTGGCTTTCGCCAAATGTTGAAAAGCCGGCCCCATAGGTTGAAAGAATTTGCACACAGCAACGCACCGCCCTTCCTTTGCCCCTGCAATCACCGAAGAAGCCCCTTTCGGGTTTTCGGTGAAACAAAAAACCAAATGATTCACACACACACCCTTTTTAAACTTTAAAACTTGAACGACCATGAAAGCAAATTGGAAAATCATCGCCCTGTTCTTCGGCGCTACGGTTTTGGCCTTTACCGCCTGTCGCCCCGAAAACAACCCCACACCTGAACCCGAAGCCAAAGTCGCTTCAGAAGAAGATGTCGTTGACATGATCGAAGGCTCCGTAAGCGACGAAACCGGCGGCCTCGAGCAGGAAGTAGCCGAAATGGCCACCATCGCCGATGACTACGCCTACAAAGGCCTGCTCGACACCCCCTGCGAAGAAGAACGCGACACCAGCTTCACCTATGACTATCAAGGCAACCTCGTCTCTGCCAGCTATGCCACCAACAGCACTTTCATCCTCCACTGCAACGATGTGGACTTCCCCGTTGCTATGGACTTTACCACTTCCACCACCGGCACCTATACAACTCCCCGCATAGTCTCCTCAGACAGCGGCTCCTCCGCCTGGAATGTGGACAACCTCCTCACCGGTACAGACTATATCGTCAATGGCACTTATCAACGCTCCGGAACCCAGGAGTCGCAAGTGCGCAACCAATACACCTTTAACTCTACTATGGATTTCAATCTGGAAAACCTCAACATCAACAAGGGCAACTACCAGATAGACAGCGGCATGGCTACTTTCACCATCACCGCAGAAGTCGAAGGTGGCGAAAGCCGCACTTTCGAAGGCACCATCGTCTTCCTCGGCAATCAGACCGCAGATGTCATCATCAATGGCACGACCTATCCCATAGAATGGTAAAAAACGCACAGCACAGAGACGAGGCTCTGCCTCGTCTCTGAATCGCACCAAATACTTCCTAACAAAATCCCAAGACCCATGCAATACCTCTTAGATCACTACGGCTATTTCAGGGCATGGCTCATCACCGGCACACTTTTCTATCTGCGCTATCTGTTGGCTGCCGGACTGGCATTCCTGATTTTCTACCAACTCCTTCCGGGAAAATTCCTGCACCGCAAAATTCAGCAACGCTTGCCCAAAAGCAAGAGAATCTTTGAAGAAATAAAGCACTCTCTTTATACAGCCTTCATCTTCACGGCCATCTTCCTCGGACTCGTCTATTTGCAAAAACTGGGCTATACCCGACTCTACATGGATTTCAACGAGCACAGCACGGCTTACTTCATTCTGACTTGCATAGCCCTCATTTTTATTCACGACACTTATTTTTACTGGGCACACAGACTCATGCACCACCCCAAACTCTTTGCCATTCACAAAGAACATCACCGCTCCCGCAACCCCACACCCTGGACCTCTTTTGACTTTCACCCCATAGAGGCCATCCTGGAAATCGCCTTTGTACCCGTTTTGGTGTTTTTCGTTCCCCTACATCCGGCAAGCCTTTTTTTCCTCAGCTTCTGGTTGCTCGTCTGGAATATTGTAGGACATCTCGGCTACGAAATTTTCCCCAAAAACCAGCTCGACCATCCCGTACTAAAGTGGCTGAATACTTCCACACACCACAATCTGCACCACCAGCGGGCTAACTACAACTTTGGCCTTTACTTCAACTTTTGGGACCACATCATGGGCACCAATGACCCCTGCTACCGCGACGTTTACGAAAGTGTAACAAAGAAAAAAC
>WGBN01000409.1 GCA_015494245.1 Saprospiraceae bacterium
CTCCCCCGCTTGGGGGATTAAGGGGGTGGGTGGCAGGAAAAATGCAAAGGACTCAAAAAAAACCACTTCTAACTATCTTTGTTTCCCAAGCCAGGGAAAAACAAAGCCTCATAATTCAAAAACCGAATGCCGCATGAAACACATTCAGACCATTTTCCTGCTGACCTCCCTGTTGTTGCACTCCCTCTCTGCCCAGCCTTCCGTCTTCACCTCCACAGGCATAGGGGGTGGTGGTGCGTTGTTTAGCCCTGCGATTAACCCGGCTGATGGGGAGGAGTATTACCTCTCCTGCGATCTGGGAGCCTTGTTCCACACCACCGATGGCGGGCAGCAATACCAAATCGTGCCTTTCACGGAAGTACAGGGGGGCGTGTATGCCAAAGTCTGCTTCACCTCTGACAACGACATCCGCTACCTGCTGAAGTGGGACGAAGCCAACTACGCCATGCGCCCGGCCAAAAGCACTGATGGAGGTGCACACTGGAGTTTCCTCAGCGGTGATTCCGAACCCTGGGAAGATAAGTTTTTCATCTATGCCGATTACGACAATCCACAGCGCCTCGTCTGGTCTTCTTACTCGCAGATATGGATCAGCACCGATGGCGGGCAGTCCGACCACCTGCTCTATACGGCAGCTACTGAAGCAGGCGTGCTGCTTTCGGGCGTGTACTTCAACGGCGACGACATTTACTTCGGCACCAACGACGGCGTCCTCATCTCTACCGACGGAGGCCAAAGCCTGGCTCCGGCAAATTATAGCGGCATTCCCTCTGACGAGCGCATCATGGGCTTCGGCGCCGGCTCCGATGGCACGCTTACGCGCTTCTTTGCCCTCACCGGAGGCGAAGGAGACGTCTGGGCCGGCAACCTCGGCGAAAGCTATTGGGGCGCTATACGCGGCGTCTATACCATGGACAACATGAGCGGCAACTGGACGCCCGCCATGAACGGCATCAACATCAATGAGGACTTCGCCGTATTCCTCGCCATGGCCCGCAATGACCCCAACACCTGCTATCTCGCCGGAGCCATCACCACGCCCTACACCAAGCCCCTCGTCCTCAAGACCTCCGATGGCGGCGCTTCCTGGCAACACGTCTTCCTCACCGAAAACAATGAAAACATCTTTACCGGATACCAGGGCTATCAAGGCGACCTCGACTACTGGTGGGGCGAACTGGCCGAAGGCTTCGCCGTCAACCCCATGAATGCCGACGAAGCCATCATCACCGACCTCGGCTTCGCCCATAAAACGACCGACGGGGGCGCTACCTGGCATCAGTGCTACACCTCGCCCGAAGACGAGCACCCCGCCGGCATGCCCACGCCCAAAAAGGCGAGCTACCACGGCGTCGGACTGGAGCAAACCTCTCTCCATCAGGTCTTTTGGTTCGACGAGCAAAATCTCTTTGCCTGCTTCACCGATATCCGCGGCATACGCTCCACCGACGGAGGCGAAAGCTGGAGCTTTGACTACACCGGCCACGAGCTCAACACCATGTACCGCATCGTCAAACACGAAACCCAAGACCTCTGGTTTGGCGCCAACTCCCAGGTCCACGACATGTACGAAACCACCCACATCACCGATGACGATGTCTCGCCTGCCTGGAAAGAAGGCAAAGTGCTCTACACCACCGACAAAGGCGCCACCTGGCAAACCATGAAGGACTTCGGCTCCCCCGTCTTCTGGCTGGCTACCGACCCCAACCAGCCGGAAGTGCTCTACGCCTCCGTCATCTCCCCCGATGGCGACGGCGGCATCTGGAAAGCCACGGGCATCTCCAACCCCGCCACGGCTGTCTGGACGCAACTGCCCCAGCCCGCCGATGCCAATCTCGGCAGGCCTCACAACATCCACGTACTCGAGGACGGCACGCTGGTAAGCTCCTGGGGCGTCCGCCAAAACAACGGCCAGTTCCTGCCCGGCAGCGGTGTATTCGTCAGCACCGACGGTGGCCAAAGCTGGGAAAACCGCTCCCATCCGGACATGCGCTACTGGACGCAGGATATCCTCATTGACCCCTTCGACCCCGACCAAAATACCTGGTACGCCTGCGTCTGGAGCGGCTGGGGCGGCCCCGCCAACGATCTCGGCAGACTGTGGCGCACCACCGACCGCGGCGCCAGCTGGGAGCCCATGACCCAACCCTTGCAATTCCACCGCGTCAGCTCCGTCGCCATAGACCCCAACGATGCCGAAACCATGTACCTCACCACCGAAACCGAAGGCCTGTGGGTAACCCACGACAAATCCTCCACCAACCCTACCTGGACTCTGGTCGAAAGCTACCCCTACCACGCCCCCCGGCGCATTTACTTCAATCCCTACGACACCAATGAGCTGTGGGTCGCAAGCTTCGGCGGAGGCATGATGCACGGAAACACCCAGGCTTCAGGAGTTTCTTCAGGCTTTCGCCAAATGCAACCCGTCCTTTACCCCAATCCCGCCTCCAAAGGCCAAGTCATCCACATCACCGGACTGCCCCCCAACGCGAGCTACCGCCTGCTCTCAGTGCAGGGAGAAACCCTCCAAAGCGGACATTTCGACGGAGAAGATGCCGAACTGCAAGTCCACCGAAATGGAGTATATTTGCTGCAAATCAGAACAGCTACGACCTTTACGGTGAAAAAGTTGGTAGTGGAGTAGAAAAACAAACAAACCCTATGGGCAATGCCATTCTTAAACGCAGCTTTGACATCTTTTTTGCCGCTTCCCTGCTGCTGTTGATCTCGCCCCTCTTTCTGCTCATCTGCCTCATTCTGCTCATCACGGAAAAGGGCAAGGTCTTTTACTTCCAGGATCGCATGGGGAAGGGTGGCAAACCCTTCCGCATCTGGAAGTTTACCACCATGGTAGAGGGCAGTGAAAAAATGGGCAATGGCACCATCACCCTGCGCAACGACTGGCGCGTTACCAGGGTGGGGCACATCCTGCGCCTGAGCAAACTCAACGAGTTTCCTCAACTGATCAATGTACTAAAGGGAGATATGAGCGTGGTAGGACCGCGGCCTTTGGTGCCCGCAGATTTCGCTCACTATTCAGAAGAGGCCAAAAAGGCCATTGGAAAGGTCAAGCCCGGATTGACGGGCGCCGGCTCCATCGTCTTTCGCGACGAACAATACTTCGTCACCTATGCCGGACAGGAGCCCAAGCAATTTTACAAAAACATCATCATGCCCTACAAGGGCGAGGTCGAAAAGTGGTACAGCGAACACCACAGTTTCATCAACGACCTCAAACTCATCTGGCTGACGGCCATCTCCATCATCCACCCTACCAATCTATTCATCCACAAATGGTTCAAGCATTTTCCGCCTCGCCCCGAAGAACTGACCTACAAGTGGCTGCGGGCACAAATGGAGGGGCAAGAATAGAGGTGGGGGGGGCAGGCCAAAAAATGCAAAGGATTCAAAAACCCTCCCTAATGCACTTCGCCACCCGCTCTAAATCGGTATCGGAAATGTCTGTGGAGCAGGGGATGCTCAGGCAGCGCTCGTGGATGTAAGCTGAGCGGTCATTGCGCTGCACATAGGGCAGATGGGCGTACATGGGCAGGCGATTCATGGGCACCCAGAGGGGGCGAGACTGCATTTTTGCCGCGTTCAGGCGCTGCAGCAATTCGGCCTGGCGGTCGGTTTTGATCGTGAACAGCCACCAATTGGGGCGGCACCCCTCCACCACTTCCTGAAAGGCGATGTCGCCCACACCTGCCAGAGCATCGCGGTAAAAGCCTGCAATTTCTCTCTTGCGCTCCACAAATTTCGGCAACTGCTCCATCTGCGCCAGTCCGATGGCTGCGGAGACGTTCACCAGGCGGTAGTTGTAGCCCACTTCGTCGTGGAAATAGGCCAAGGGGTCGGCTTTGGCCTGCGTACTCAGGTGCTTGGCCCTGTGCGCCAGCTCTTCATCATCCGTGACGATCATGCCCCCGCCGCCGCAGGTAATAATCTTGTTGCCGTTAAAGCTGAAGCAGCCCAACAAGCCGTAAGAACCGCTGTGCTTTTCGCCCTCTGCCTGCGCGAAAGTGGTTCCCATAGCCTCGGTGGCATCTTCAATGACCGGCAATCCGTAAGCTTTCGCCAAATGCATGAGGCGCGGCATGTCGCCCATGTGCCCCAGCACGTGTACAGGCATGATGGCGGCAATGCGGCGCCCGTCCGCTTTGTGGTAGAGACCATCATCCCGCCTTTCTGTGGCTTTCGCCAAATGCTCTTCCAACAAATCCAGGTCCATCTGCCAGTTGTGTTCATCCACATCCACCAGCAGGGGGTCGGCACCGAGATAGCGAACGCTGTTGGCCGAAGCGACAAAGGTGATGTTGGGCAAAATCACGTAATCATCTGCCCGCACACCTGCCAGCAGCAGCGACAAATGCAAGGCCGTAGTACCGCTGGCCGTAGCCACCGCATACCGCCGGCCCGCCTGCTGCGCAACAGCCTCTTCAAAAGCATTCACATAACTGCCTACCGAAGACACCCAGCCGGTGTCTAAGCAGTCCTTGACGTATTTCCATTCATTGCCCGAAAGATTGGGGCCGGAGAGTAGTAGCATAGTGTTGTCTGTTGTCTGTTGTCTGTTGTCTGTTATCTGTTGTCTGTTATCTGTTGTCTGTTGTCTGTTGTCTGTTATCCGTTGTCTGTTGTCTGTTGTCTGTTGTGCAGTCTGTTGTCAGGCATGTTGGTGCATTGTTTATTGTGCATCGTTGGTTTTGACGCGACAAACGTAACAATCGCACTTTCCCTCCGCAAAATTTGCTAAAGGATTAAGTCAGGCCCTACTCATCAA
>WGBN01000410.1 GCA_015494245.1 Saprospiraceae bacterium
ACATCCGCGCCGTACTCAAAGCACCCGAAGGCTGGCAACCGCACGGCCGCAAAATGGTCAAATACAACTTCAGCGATGAAGAAGTAGATGCCCTCATCGCCTTCTTCCAATGGATCAATGATGCCTACCTCAACGGCTTCCCCCCCAAACCGCTGATGGATCAACCGCAGTAAACAATCAAAAATCTGAAAAAATGAAATATCGTTCACAAAAAGTAGCTTACTACTTCTTTGCCCTGAGTATGTTGCTACTCATTTTGCAAATCGTCTATGGATTCATCATGGCCTTTGCCCACATGGGCTTCGATGGCCTGCACGAATGGATCCCCTTCAACACTGCCACAGCTACGCATAAGAACCTGCTCGTAGTCTGGATACTCTCCGGCTTCATGGGAGCAGCCTACTACATCATCCCCGACGAAGCGGAAAGAGAACTGGTCTCTGTACCTCTGGCCAAACTTCAGTTTTGGACTTTTGCCATTGTCGGCGTCATTGCCGTAGCCGGCTTTCACATGGGGTGGTTTGAAGGCCGCAAGTTTTTGGAAATTCCGCGTCCTTTGGATTACCTGGTGGCTTTGAACGTGGTGGGATTTCTGCTGCTCATTCTCTTTACCCTGCTCAAGGGCAAAAAGAAAACCACCACCTCCTGGGTCTTGACCATGGGCCTGGTTTTTGCAGCGCTGCTCTACCTGCCGGGCATGATTTACTTTGAGAACATCGCCGTGGATTCCTTCTTCCGCTGGTGGGTCGTACACCTCTGGGTAGAGGGCGTGTGGGAGCTCATCATGGGAGGCATCCTCTCCTACCTGCTCATCCGCCTGACGGGCGTGGATCGCGAGGTCATTGAGAAATGGCTGTACGTCATCGTCGGCCTGACTTTCCTCTCCGGCATCCTCGGTACGGGGCACCACTATTACTACACCGGCGGCCCTGATTACTGGCTCATGATCGGAGGCATCTTCTCCTCTCTGGAGCCTTTGGCCTTTCTCGGTATGACGGCTTTTGCCATACAGATGTACCGCAAGGGCAACAAAAAGCACCCCAACAAACTGGCCCTCTTCTGGACTTTGAATACAGCCATTCTCTCCTTCCTCGGGGCCGGCTTGCTGGGCTTGGCCCACACCCTGCCGCAGG
Organism: Saprospiraceae bacterium; assembly: GCA_015494245.1. Taxonomy (GTDB): domain Bacteria; phylum Bacteroidota; class Bacteroidia; order Chitinophagales; family Saprospiraceae; genus WGBN01. The sequence continues at coordinate 1,134 of WGBN01000410.1, forward strand.
TTAACCTCTACACCCATGGCACGTTGGTTACGGCCATGCACGGGCACCTCGCCTTCTGGGGTGCTTACGGCTCGCTCGTATTTGCCATCATCTCTTACGCCATGCCGCAAATGACCGGCAGGAAAATTTACGACAACAAGATCGGAAATCTCGCTTTCTGGATGGCCAACATCGGCATACTCGGCATGACGGCAGCCTTTGCAGCAGCAGGAGTGGCCCAGGTGTCCCTGGAACGCATCGCCGGCTATGAGTTCATGCAAGCTGCCAAGGTCATTCAGCCGCACTTCTTCGTACTCATCATTGCCGCTTCGGTCTTCACGACCGGAATCTTGCTTTTTGTGTGGAACTTCATCAAATTTGGAGTACCCTCCGACGATGCCCTGCAAACACAGGGAGATTCCGCCTTCCAGGCAATCGCTTAAAACCAACCGGAGAAACGCCGCTCAGCGGCGTTTCTCCCCTCAAAAAAGACAGAGCATGTTCATCGAAAAGGAACCCTATTACAAACCCATTGGCAGAGAAATTGAAGTCTTTGAACACGCCTTCAAAAACAAACTGCCCCTACTCCTCAAAGGCCCCACAGGCACGGGTAAGTCCCGTTTCGTGGAACACATGGCCTACCGCCTTCAAAAAGACCTCATCACCGTAGCCTGCCACGAAGAAACTTCCTCCACCGACCTCATCGGGCGCTTCATCATCAAAGGCGCCGAAACGGTATGGCAGGATGGCCCGCTGACCCGCGCCGTCAAAGAAGGCTCCATCATCTATCTGGACGAAATCGCCGAGGCCCGGCCCGATGTCATCGTAGCCATACACCCGCTGACCGACTTCCGCCGGCTGCTCTACATAGACAAACTCGGCATCGAAGTACAAGCCCATCCCGATTTTATGCTGGTAGCCTCCTTCAATCCGGGTTATCAGAAAGGATTCAAAGAACTCAAGCCTTCTACGCGACAACGCTTTGTCTCCCTCAGCTTTGCATACCCGCAGGCAGAAATAGAAAGAGAAATCGTCGCCAACGAAAGCCGCATAGACGCAGCCACGGCTAAAAGACTCGTCAAAATAGGCGAGAAAATCAGAAACCTCACCGAACTCGGGTTGGCCGAAACCGTCTCTACCCGCCTGCTCGTAGATGCCGGTAAACTCATCCATACAGGTCTCAACAAACGCCTCGCCGTACAAACCGCCGTGGTCGAACCCCTGACCGACGACCCCGACACCTTAGAGGCCCTCAAAGACATGACCGACCTGATGATCTGAACCACCCCCTGTCCAAAAATCCTGATGCAGCCGCTTTCAGATGGAACTCGACCAGCTCATATTCCAAAAAATATCCAACTACTTCTCCAAACGCCGGAAAGTGGACCCCGCCGTCCTGGCCCGCACCGTAAAACTCGAAGAAATCCATGGCCGCCTCACCATCATGGCCCGGGCTCTCTGCGGCGAAGCCATAGACATCGTTACCTCCGAAAGGGAAGGCGGCTGGAAAGACAAGGTCTTCTTCCTGCCCGAGCAAATGAACCTCTTCCCACGGCCGGAAGACAACATGCTCTATTACTACTTCAGAGTCTTCTACCTCGCCACCCAGCGAAAACTGGGCTTAAACTACCATACAGCCCGGGAAGAACGCACCATCGCCCAGGCCAGAGAAAAGGCCCGCGAAAGTTCCGGACAAGTGCTCAAAACCCTTTTCACCGAATATCCCCGCCTGGAAAACATCTATCAACAACTCCTCGACAAACTTCCCCGCACGGACGAAAAAGGGCGCGAAGTGCCACCCGACACCTCCTGGCTCTACGGCCGTTGGATGAAAAATGAAGCAAACACCGGCCCCGACGAAGCGAAAAACATTCCCCCGGACCGAAAGCCGCAGGAAGCCCGGGCCAACGACATCACCACCACCCTCAAAGCCAAACAGGCCGACGAAATCGAAGTCATTGAAGTAGATAAGCAGAGCCAGGAAGACTACACCCTCACCCACAACTTCGAAAAAGTGGAAACCGTGGACGAGTTCAACGGCTCCTGGCGCGATTTCGACGGCGACGACCAACTCGCCGATGAAAGCCATGCCCTGAGCGAATTCAACCTCAGCAAAGTCGTGCGCGTGGACGATCCCGTACACTCCGTCTATCAGGCGGAATTCGTGGGGCATGCCACCATCGCCGAAAGCAAAGAGCAAAACAGCCCGGGCTTTTTCCTCTACTACGACGAATGGGATTACAGCCACCGGACCTACAAACACAACTACTGCAAAGTCTTTCCGCAAAAAGCCCTGCGCACCCAGGCCGACTACTACCTCAAGACCCTCGAACACAACCGCTCCGCCCTGCTCCACCTGCGCAAACTCTTTGCACGCCTCAACAACGAGCGCATGAAGCAACGCCGCATGAGCAAGGGGGAAAACTTGGACATAGATGCCCTGACCGATATGTTTGCCGACCTCAAAGCCGGCCACACACCCGATGAGCGGGTTTACATCTCCTCCCGCAAGCGCAACAAAGAGCTCTCTATGCTCTTCCTGCTCGACTTCAGCCTCTCCAGCGACGGCTATGCACGCGGCAATCGCATCATTGATGTAGAAAAGCAAGTCTCCATTCTCTTCGGTGAAGTCCTCAATGAATATCTCGTAGATTTCCAGATAGACGGCTTCTTCTCCAAAACGCGCAACAACACCACCTACATTACCCTCAAGGCTTTCGACGAGCCCTGGGATAAGGCCAAAATGCGCATCGGCTCCGTGCAGCCCGCCGGCTATACCCGCATCGGCCCGGCCCTGCGCCACGCCACAGCCCTGTTGCACAAGCGCCCCGCCCACAACAAAAAATGGCTCATCCTCCTCTCCGACGGCAAACCCACCGACTACGACCGCTATGAAGGCCGCTACGGCATCGAAGACATCAAACAAGCCTTGCGTGAAATGCAAACTTTCGGCATCGAAAACTTCGCCCTCGCCATCGAGGAACGGGCCAAGTACTACCTGCCGCAGATGTTCGGCCAAAACCACTACAACATCCTCTCCAGCCCCCTCGAAATGGTTACTGCCCTCGCCAAACTTTACCGCAGGCTGATAAAGTAAAAGCTATTCAGGATACCCCTCTACATCCTTCCAGCTAATGAGCTTACCCACCGAAGTTTCGCGACTCTCATCGCCTGCATAAATCACATAGGTGTTTTCGACTCCATTGCCGGAGAGTTTGTTCCAGTAGCTGAGACCGTCGAAATAGGAAAAATTAAAGGTCTTTCCGGCTTTGATCTCTACAGGCGTTAGAGAACCTGCCCGCTCTAACAAACAATCCACTTCATGGCCGTGCCGATCTCGCCAAAAGTACAAATTAGGCTGCCGGGCGCTGTGCAAGCGGTGCTTTAAGAGCTCTAAAACAACCAGGTTCTCAAATAAACTCCCCCTGGCAAAATGCGTTTCCAACTGCCTGGCCTCTTCAAGATACAACAAAGCGCTGGCAAGCCCCGTATCGTAAAAATAGAGCTTTGGGCTCTTAATCAACCTTTTGTTGAAGTTTGCGTGATGGGGTTTTAGTAAAAAGCACACATAACTCGCCTCAAGAACAGACAGCCAGGATTTGGCCGTGTTCGGACTGATACCGGCATCCGAAGCCAACGAACTGATGTTGAGTACCTGCCCGATGCGCCCCGCACATAAGCGTATGAAGCGCAAAAAATCCGATAAATCGCCAATATTTTGCAGCGAGCGGACATCCCGCTCGATATAGGTATTGAGATAAGAGGTATAAAAAGCATGCGCAGAACCGCCCTCTGCATAAAGGCGCGGATACATCCCGCGAAAAATTTGCTCCTCCGGACTTTCGAGCAGTTTCCCGGCCTTTTTGAGCTCCAACAAAGACAAAGGCAGCAAAGCCAATACACCCGCCCGCCCTGCAAGGGATTGAGTGATTTGCTTCATCATCAAAAAATGCTGTGAGCCGCTCAAAATAAAGCGATGCTCCGGTTGCCGGTCCACAATCCCCTGCAAGTAAGAAAACAAAAGCGGCGCACGCTGCACCTCATCCAAAACAGCGCCCTCGGGATAGGTCGCCAAAAATCCCCGGGGGTCTTCCAAAGCAAATTCGCGAACATCCGGGTCCTCCAAAGAAGCATAAGGCTTCTCCGCAAACAAACTCTTCAATAAGGTAGTCTTGCCCGACTGACGCGGCCCGGTCAAAAAAACAACCGGAAATTGCCTCGAATAAGCCTCCAAAGCCTCCGTAAGTCTGCGATGAATCATGGTTTTTGCCTCAAAGATACGGCATTTTGGACAAATCCGCATTCCAAATGCAGATTTGTCCAAAACATTCAAGCCCAAAGATTCTCTATCTTTGCGCTTTCAAACCCGTCTTATGCTCCTCATAGACCTCGACCTCACCCGCTTTCAAAGCCGCTTGCAACTCAGCCACGAAGGCGGGCAGACCTTTGTCTTTGACCCCCTGCGCAAAAAAAAGCTGCTGCTCTCGCCCGAGGAATGGATCCGACAACTGCTCATCCGGTACCTCATCGCTCAAAAGGGCTATGCTCCGGGTCGCCTCGCAGTGGAGCAACGCCTCAAAGTAGCGGGCCAAAACCGCCGCTTCGACCTGCTCGCCTACGACAAAACGGGCCTCCCCTTTCTGCTCGCAGAGTGCAAAGCTCCCGAAGTCAAAATCAACCAAAAAGCATTTGACCAAATCGCCGCCTACAATTACGTCCTGCGCGTCCCCTACCTCCTCCTCACCAACGGCCCGCAAACCATCTGCTGCGAAATGGACTACGAAGAAAACAGCTACCGCTTCCTCGAAGAAATTCCTTCTCCATAAACATCCCCACTTTTCCTATCTTTGCGGCCATGCAGGTATTCTACGATCCGGAACAACTACCCAGATTCCGAAAGGCCGTTATCACCATCGGCTCTTTCGACGGGGTACATGCAGGTCATCAACAGATTTTAAAGCAGGTACGCGAGCTGGCAGCCGAAATAGGAGGAGAAAGCGTGGTGATCACCTTCCACCCCCATCCACGCCTGGTGCTTTACCCCCATGAACAAAAGGTACAACTGCTCAGCAGCACCGAAGAAAAAGTCAAGCTCATCGAGCAATACGGCATAGACAATCTCGTCGTCGTGCCTTTTACTCTGGCTTTCGCCAAACAAAGCCCTGAACAGTACATCCGCGATTTCCTCGTGGGAAAATTTCACCCCCACACCATTGTCTTCGGCTATGACCATCGCTTCGGGAACCAACGCCGAGGGGACATCCACCTGCTCCGCAAAAATGCCGCACGTTATGGCTACCGCGTGGTGGAAATTCCACCTCAACTGGTGGAAGACGTAGCCGTCAGTTCCACCAAAATACGGCAGGCCATACAGCAAGGCAAAATACGCAAGGCCACCAAGCTGTTGCAACACTACTACAACCTCATCGGCCAGGTCGTACCCGGCCGGCAAGTCGGCGGCCCTAAACTCGGCTATCCCACCGCCAATTTGCGCACGGCCAACAAATTCAAACTCATCCCCCCCAAAGGCATCTATGCCGTCTTCGTGCGCCATCGCGGGCAACTCCACAAGGGCATGCTCTACATCGGCACCCGTCCCACCGTTGACCAAAGCGGCACCCAATCCATCGAAGTGCACATCTTCGATTTCGACCGAAACATCTATGGCGACAAACTCGAAGTCTTCTTCGTCCAATACCTGCGGGGCGATGCCAAATTCGACAGCCTCGAAGAGCTGAAAAACGCCCTGCACCAAGACAAAGAGAACGCCCTCGACGTATTGCAAAAAGCCCATTTGCCGAAAGGCTGTGAAAAACAGGCACCCACAGCAGCCAAAGTCGTCGTCGCTCTGCTCAACTACAGCACCCGCCACCTGCTCCAAAAATTCCTGCCGGCCCTGCTGAAAACGCGCTATGACAATTTTGAAATCCTCCTTATTGACAACGGTTCTACAGACGACTCCATAGAGTGGGTGCGGACACATTACCCGCAGCTTCGCATCGTCTCCCTGCCTAAAAACATGGGTTACGCAAAAGGGTACAACAAAGGACTCTGTGGGATAGATGCCGACTACTACGTCCTGCTCAACACGGATGTAGAGGTAACGCCCTTCTGGCTGGCACCTGTCATTGAGCGCATGGAAAAAGACCGCGAGATAGCAGCCGCACAACCCAAAATACGCTCCTGGCACGAACGCGAAAAATTCGAGTATGCAGGCGCCTGTGGAGGCTGGATGGACAAACTGGGCTATCCTTTTTGCGCTGGCCGCATCTTCGACACGGTAGAAAAAGACGAGGGGCAATACGATGAATTGGAAGAAGTTTTCTGGGCCAGCGGTGCGGCGCTCTTTCTGCGCAGCCGGCGCTTCTGGGAGCTGGGAGGCTTTGACGAAAGTTTCTTCGCCCACATGGAAGAAATTGATCTCTGCTGGCGATACCAAAGAGCGGGCTACAAAGTCATCACCGTACCCGAAGCCGTAGTCTATCACGTAGGAGGCGGTACCCTGCCTTATGCAAACACCAAAAAAGCCTACCTCAACTTCAGAAACAATCTCTTTTTGCTGTACAAAAACCTCGGCCACAAGCGCCTGAAAACCATTTTCACCCGCCTCCTCATGGATGGCATTGCAGGCCTGTACTTTTTGAGCAAAGGAGAGTTCAACATGATACCTTCAATCGTCAAAGCTCACTTTCATTTTTACGGAACGCTGCTCTCCGGAAGCCTGCCCAGACGAAAAAGCGAGGAAGACGAGCGCATCCGACGAATGAGCATAGCCTCTGAAGACAGCTCAAAAAAAATCTATAAAAAAAGCATCGTAGTACAATATTTCCTAAAGGGAAAAAAGCGATTTAGTGAATTACCGGACACATGAAACAGCCCTTTAACATCCTGCATCAAACAGAAGACATACTGGTCATCAACAAGGCCGCAGGCCTGCTGAGCCTGCCGGATCGCTACAACCCTGCCCTGCCCAACCTGTACGGACTCCTGCACCGGAAATTTGAAAAAGTGTATGTCGTACACCGCTTAGACA
>WGBN01000411.1 GCA_015494245.1 Saprospiraceae bacterium
TCCTGAGCCAGGATCAAACTCTCCATAGTCAGATCCTTAGACCGAATACCGTAGTATCCGGCAATTTTTCTACTCAAGGGTGTCACTTCCTTTTCTTACCTCGCTCCAATCTTTTCAATGAACTTCTTCTTTTGGCTCCAACCAAGATCTCTAATAAGGCAAACTAACTGCCCAAAACACCCTTGCAGAGCCTGCATTGAGCCTCTTTTCGCTCAATCCGCTTCGAGCTTTATCAAAGCGGGTGCAAAGATACAACGCCTCTTTTAAACCGGCAAACTTTTTCTGCTTTTTTTGAAAAAATTTTTTCCTCCGCAGCAAACACCATTTGCCGAAAGGCTGAAAAGGGGCAAAACAAAGCCGCCGCCGAAGAAAACAAGCCTTCGGCAACGGCTCTTTATTCGGTGTATTGAACTTTATTCCTTCTTATCTGCTTCGTCCTCTGAGGCTTCTTCCTTAGGAGCTTCCTCCTTAGGCTTTTCCTCTTTAGGCTGATCGGCCTTCTTCAACTGCTCTTTCAACTGGTTGAATACGTCTAAATCTCCCAAAGTAGAACGCTCAACAGAAGACTGCTGCTTCTTGATGGCACGCTTGATGCTCTTGCGCTCCTCACGCTTCTCGCTGCGCACGCTCTCATCGGCTTCGCGACGGATGTCCTCCAGATAGCGCAGGTGAGAAACCATGATGCGCTTGTCATCGCGGTTGAACTCAATGACTTTCACGGTCAGCACTTCATCTACCTCGGCCATGGTGCCGTCTTCCTTGCGGAGATGCTTCAGAGGCGAGTAAGCTTCTAAGCCGTAAGGCAGTTGAAGGATGGCTCCGCGATCGTCTTTGCGCAAGACCGTGGCCTCGTGGTAAGACCCTACGGGGAAGACCTCTTCGAAAGTATCCCAGGGGTCTTCTTCGAGTTGCTTGTGTCCCAGAGAAAGCTTGCGGTTCTCCTTGTCAATGTCGAGAATCACTACTTCGATCTCTTCACCTTCTTTCACGAACTCCTTCGGATGGCCGTAGCGCTTCGTCCAGGAAAGATCGGAAACGTGAATCATGCCGCCAATACCCTCATCCAGGCGCACAAAAACGCCGTAGTTGGTGAGGTTGTTGACAACGCCTTTGTGGCGGCTGCCCACGGGATATTTTTCCTCGATTTCTTCCCAGGGGTCTTTGGTCAATTGCTTGATGCTGAGCGAAATTTTGCGGCGATCGCGGTCAATGGTAACGATCTTGGCTTCGCGCTCCTCACCCAACTTGAAGAAATCGCGGGCGTTGATCTGCTGGTTGCTCCAGCTCACTTCGGAGACGTGAATCAATCCCTCTACACCCGGCAAAATCTCCAGAAAAGCTCCGTAATCCTCGATGTTGACGATCTTGCCTTTGACTACAGCGCCTTCTTTGATCTCTTCCGGCAGCACCTCCCACGGATGGGGCTGCAACTGCTTCAAGCCCAGAGAAATGCGCTTTTTGTTTTCGTCGAACTCCAGGACTACGACGTTCATCTTCTCGTTGACCTTCAAGACCTCGCTGGGGTGGCTGATGCGGCCCCAGGAGATGTCGGTAATGTAGAGCAAACCGTCCACACCACCCAAGTCCATAAAGGCACCGAAATCGGTGATGTTTTTGACGACGCCTTCGAGCACCTGGCCCTTCTCCAAACCGGCAATGATCTGCTCGCGTTGTTCGGCCAGATCGCTCTCGATAAGCGCTTTGTGCGAAACCACGGCATTCTTGATGCGCTCATTGATTTTCACGACGCGGAACTCCATGGTCTTGCCTACATACTGATCGTAATCAATGATGGGCTTGATGTCAATCTGCGAACCCGGCAGGAAGGTCTCCAAACCGTTGCAATCCACAATCAAACCGCCTTTGGTCTTGCTGACTACCTTGCCGGTGATGATGGTGCCGTTCTCGTAAGAATCCCGGATGGCCTCCCAGGCCTTGAGCAGCTTGGCCTTGCGGCGCGACAACTGCAACTGGCCGTGCTCGTCTTCCAGACGCTCTACATACACTTCTACCTCATCGCCAACCTTCAGGTCTTCCAGATCGCGAAACTCCGACAGGGAAACCAAACCATCAGACTTGTAGTTGATGTCCAAAACGACATCACCGTCCTGAATGGCCGTAACCTTGCCTTTTACAATATCGCCTTCCTGGATGTGGGAAAAAGTGGATTCGTACTCTTTGAGAAATTTCTCGTATTCCTCTTCCGTGTAATTGACTACATGCGAAGCGCCGGCATTTTCCCAGTCGAAATCGTCATGTGGTCCTTCGTTGACCAAAGCCGGGGCGGCAGGTTCTTCTTGCTGCTCCTCTGCATCCTCCTCTTCAGCTTGCACTTCGGGAACTGCAGCTTCTTCTTCAGCGGTTTGCTCCGCTTCCTGCCTGGGGGTTTCCTCAGTAGTCTCAGCCTCTTCTTTGGCCTCTACTTTCGGCTCTGTGTTTTCAGCAGTTTCTTCCGGCTTCTGCGGTTGCTCTTCCGGATTTTGCTGCAATTCGTCTTTCTTTTCAGACATGTGAAAATGGTTTGTACCAATACCCCTTCGGGCATCGGGAGGTTTACTAAATGTTTAAAGCGGGCGCAAAGGTAAGGAATTTATTTAAAATGTAAATGAGTTTCTTCCCAAAAACTATCTTTGCAATCATCAGGAAAACCAACACCGCCCTCTCATGTTGCCAACAGCTACGCATTCTAAAAGCATTTGGCGAAAGCTACTGCACTATGCCGGCCCCGTTCTGGCTGTTTTTCTGCTGCTATTCGTCGAGCTGGACCCCCAAAAGCCACAGCTCACGGCCACCCTTGCCGTAGCCATTTGGATGGCCTGCTGGTGGGTAGCCGAAATAGCGCCTCTGGCAGTTACCTCCCTCTTGCCTGTGGCGCTGTTTCCCCTGCTGGGCATCATGAACGGAAAAGCCGTCAGCGCCACTTATTTCAACCACGTCATTTTTCTCTTCATCGGCGGTTTCCTGGTCGCACTGGCCATTCAAAAGTGGAATTTGCACAAGCGCATTGCCCTGGGCATCCTCCGCATCACGGGCAGCAGCCCGGGACGCATCCTGCTGGGTTTTATGCTGGCCACGGCCTTTTTATCTATGTGGATATCCAACACGGCTACCGTCATGCTGCTCATTCCCATTTTGCTCTCCATACTGAGCAAGGTAGAAGAACTCAACGGCCGCGAAAATGCCGCAACTTTTAGCATCGGCATGTTGCTGGCCGTAGCTTACAGCGCTTCCATAGGAGGCATAGCCACTTTGGTCGGGACACCGCCCAACCTCTCTTTTTCACGCATACTCTATATCTACTTCCCGCAGGCACCCGAAATCACCTTTGCCAACTGGTTTCTGTACGCCTTTCCCATCACGCTGCTGTTGTTCGGCTTTCTGTGGACGTACCTCTACTTCCTGTACATCCGCCCGAGAGGCAAGTGGGTGCAACTGACGGGTGAAGACATCCGCCGGCAGTACCGCGAGTTGGGGCCGATGAGCTTTGAAGAAATCGCCCTTAGCATAGCGTTCATAAGCCTGGCCCTCTTGTGGTTCTTCCGGGCTGACATCACCTTTGGCAGCTGGAAAATCCCGGGCTGGTCCGGGCTCTTTCAACACCCCTCCTACATCAAAGACGGCACTGTGGCCATTGCCGTAGCCATCGTTTTGTTCCTCATTCCTTCACGCACAAAGAAGGGTGAATACCTCATGGATTGGGACACGGCCAAGGCCATTCCCTGGGGCATTGTTTTGCTCTTTGGCGGCGGGTTTGCATTGGCAACGGGCTTTAAAGAATCGGGCCTCTCGCTTTGGTTGGGCCAGCAGCTCGTATGGCTGAAGGACTTTCACCCCATTTTGCTCATCGGCACGGTTTCGGCCTTTGTCACGTTTCTCACCGAGCTCACTTCCAATACCGCCACGGTAGAGACCATCCTGCCCGTGCTTTCCGGCCTGGCCGTTAGCATCAAGCTCAATCCGCTGCTGCTCATGCTGCCCGCGACCATTGCAGGCTCTCTCGCTTTCATGCTGCCCGTAGCTACGCCACCCAATGCCATCGCCTTCAGCACCCAAAGGCTGCCCATGATCAAAATGATCAAAGCAGGTTTTTTTCTCAATCTATACGGCATTCTTGTCGTAACTTTGGCGACCTATTTTCTGGGTATAAAAATCTTTCACCTCCTTCCGGGTGTATTCCCGGATTGGGCTCAATAAAAAACGCAAGATGCAAAAACTCCGGGAAGCCGCAAACTGGATACAGGCACACACAGACCTACAGGCACGCATCGGTCTCATCCTCGGCTCAGGCCTGGGCATCCTCGCCGATGAAGTGGAAGAAGCCCGGCGCTTTCCCTATGCTGATATCCCTCACTTTCCGGTCTCTACCGTCGAAGGACACGCAGGGCAATGGGTCATGGGCAGCCTGGAAGGCAAAAAAGTCATTGCCATGCAAGGGCGGATACATTACTATGAAGGCTATCCGCCCGAAAGGATCATCTTTCCGGTTCGCCTGATGAAATTGCTGGGTGTAGAGCACCTCATCGTCACCAATGCCTGTGGCTCCCTGCGAGAAGACTTTCCCGTAGGCAGCATGGTATTCATCAAAGACCAAATCAACTTCATGGGCAGCTCCTTCCTCAGGGGCCCCAATCTCGATGAGCTGGGCCCGCGTTTCCCGGATATGTCGGCAGCTTATGACTCTGCCTTTCGGCAAATGGGAGCCCGTATTGCGCAAAAACTGGAGGTCAACTGGAAAGAGGGGGTTCACCTCGCTGTCAGTGGCCCCTGCTTTGAGACCAAAGCAGAAATGCGCATGATGCGCCTGCTCGGAGCAGATACCGTAGGCATGTCCACCATACCCGAAGCCATCGCCGCCGCCCATGCAGGCATCAAAACCCTCGGCATCGCCTGCGTAACAGACCTGTCCGTACCCGACAAACACGAAGGCGTAAGCCATGAAGAAGTCATGGCCGTGGCAGAACGCATGAAACCGGATTTCATCCGGCTAGTGAAAAGCATCGTGCGGGAGTTGCCTTAAAGGCGACATTTCCACACATAATCCATTTTTCATTTATGCGATCTTCGCTACATTTGTACCTTATCCCCGCAAACTGCATTCAAATTTATAGAAACGAGTTGCCCAAAGACCGTGTATCAGAGGGCTTTTGCCATTGTCCTTCAACTTGAAAGACAGTGGTCGTTTTATTTTGTCATCACCAAAATCTACCAACTCAGATGCAACGCAAAACGCTACCCATTCTGCTTTTTTGTTTTTCACTTTTAGTATGCTCCCGGATTCAGGCACAACTGAGTATCCAGCTCAGTCCCATCGAAAAAAAAGCGAGCTGGACAGCTCCCAACCAGCAGTTTAAACAATGGGAAGCCGTACAGCTTGAAACGAAAAACCTCATAAGCTACTTTCAAAAACACGAAATTGCAAACCTCGAAATGGCTCTGCCTGATGGCCCCAAATGGTCTCTGGTAGCTGAAAAGACCCGCCTCACAGGTGCCGCTTACACCCTGCAGGTGGCTTCTGAGAAAGGCACGCAACTCAAACAAGCCCCCCCCTCCTGCATCACACTCAAAGCCTATCCCCAAAAATGGCAGGAAGATACCGAAGCCCGGATAACCATCGCCAAAAATTTCTTCTACGCCTATTTCAGAAAAGGAAATGACTACTACTACATTGAGCCGCTCTCCTATTACCTGTCTGAAGCGCCGCCCAACACCTATATCACTTACAAAGCCTCCGACGTCATCCCCATAGAAGGAAAGAGCTGTGGTGTTCAAGAAGTATATAACAAAAAGAAAAAGATCATCCCCGATGACTTGTACAAAACAGGCAACTGCTACGAAGTTGAGCTGGCCATCGCTTCCGATGGCCTCATGTTTCAGAAGTACGGCAGCGTAACAGCCGTAGAGAACCACAACATAGCCGTCATGAACAATGTGGCCGGCAACTGGGACAATGAATTTGCCGATGAAATCCAATTCGTCATCGTAGAGCAATACGTCTCTACCAGCCCTGCTGCCGACCCCTGGACTTCCAGCACAGACGCCAATACCCTGCTCAACAGTTTCACTTCCTGGGGGCCTACCGGCTTTACACAAACCCATGATGTAGGAGAGCTGTGGACTGACCGCGATTTTGACGGGCCCACCGTGGGCATCGCCTGGGTGGGCGTAGTCTGCACGCCTTCCCGCTATCACTGCCTGCAAGATTTCACCACCAATGCCGAGTACCTGCGCGTACTGACCTCTCACGAGATGGGGCATAACTTTGATGCCCTGCACGATGCTGCCGGCTCGCCTTACATCATGGCCCCTGCCGTTAGCAATGCCACCCAGTGGTCTGCTGCATCCATCTCAGCCATCAACGCCCACATTGCATCCAGAACCTGCCTGGCAAGTTGCCCGCCTCCGGCTCCGCCTGTGGCAGTCTTTACCCCCAATGTCAACCCCTCCTGCCCGGGTGGCATGATTACCTTTTTCGACCACTCCCTGAACAGCCCAAACTCCTGGTCGTGGAGCTTCCCCGGCGCCACGCCCTCCTCCTCCACAGAGCAAAATCCCACGGTTACCTACAACAACCCGGGGACCTACACCGCTACACTCACCGCTACCAACGCCAATGGCAGCAACAGCACCAGCATGCAAATCTCCGTCATCCCCACGGGAGGAACGGAATTCTTCTACTTCGAAGATTTTGAAAACGGTTTTGGCAACTGGAGCATCGAAAACCCCGACAACAACATCACCTGGGTGCTGCAAACTACCGGCGGCACCCGACAAGGCAGCCAGGCAGCCTTCCTCGACAACTACAACTACAACACCAATGGCCAGCGCGATGCCCTGATTTCTCCCGTGCTCTCCTTCGTCGGCCGCAGTTCCGTAAGGCTCGAACTCGAATACGCCTACGCTCGATACGATGGCACGACCAGAGATTCCCTGGTCATCTACGTCTCTACCGATGGAGGAAATACCTACACCTGGGTCTGGGGCGATGCCGAAAACGGAAACGGAAACTTCGCCACCGTGCCCGATCAAACTTCGCTATTCGACCCCTCCACAGAAGAAGACTGGTGCTATGGCACCACTTACGGCCCCGGATGCATAGACCTCGACCTCTCAGCCTATGACGGCATGGACAACATCCGCATCAAAATCGAAAATGTAAACGACTACGGCAATAGCATGTACGTGGACAACGTCCGCCTCTTCAGCTCTTGCCTGGTCATCAACCCACCCATTGCAGATTTTACCGCCAACCCCACCTCTGGCTGTACGCCACTGCAAGTCCAGTTCACCGACCTCTCGCAGGAAAACCCCACTGCATGGCAATGGAGCTTCCCCGGCGGCATCCCATCCACCTCTACCCAGCAAAATCCCACAGTCGCCTATCTCACACCCGGCACCTATGATGTTACACTGGTCGTCATCAACTCTGCCGGTACGGATGTCATGACAAAAACCGGCTACATACAAGTCAATTCCCTGCCCTTTGCCGACTTTAACTATAGCGTGAATGGGGCCACAGTTGATTTTACGGACATCTCCCAAAACAACCCCACCTCTTGGTTGTGGAGCTTCGGAGACAGCCAAACCTCAAACCAACAAAACCCGACACATACCTATGACCAGGACGGCACCTATACCGTCGCGCTAACGGCCACCAATGACTGCGGCAGCAGCACCCAGTTTTACGACATCACCATCGCAACACCACCCACTGCCGGCTTTACTGCAGATACCACCAACGGTTGCGCCCCTCTGACCGTTCAATTTACCAGCACCTCCTCCTCCAATACCACTTCCTGGAACTGGAGTTTCCCCGGGGGAACACCCTCTTCCTCCAGCGAGGAAAATCCCGTAGTAACCTACAACAATGCCGGCTCCTACAGCGTAACACTGACCGTCAGCAACAGCGTAGGAAGTGATCAGGTAACACAGTCTAACTACATCACTGTCAATGACATACCTAATGCTATTTTTGCTCCCCTTATAAGTCAGGATACGCTCTTCGTAACCAACAACTCCTCCGGAGCAGACAGCTATCTCTGGGACTTCGGCGACGGCAGCACCGATACCACAGCCAATCCCGGCTTTCATATCTATGCACAAGACGGCACCTACACCGTAAGCCTCACAGCCACCAATGAATGTGGCAGCGATGTCTTTACCGCAGATATCCCCATCAGCACTCAACCCGTTGCAGGGTTCTCGGCCTCCCCCACCAGCGGCTGCGCACCACTGACCGTCCAATTCACCGACGAATCTTCGGAAAATACCACCGCCTGGAGCTGGACTTTCGAGGGCGGAGACCCCGCTACCTCCAACGACCCCAACCCGACGGTCACCTACCTCAATCCGGGAACCTATGGCGTTACCCTCACCGTCTCCAACAGCGCCGGCAGCGATCAGCTCGTACAGGAGAGCTTTATCCAGGTGGACGGCGCGCCCTCTGCCGCATTTGGCGAAAGCCTCAACCTCGATACCCTCACCGTGACCAACAACTCCTCCGGAGCCAACACCTATCTCTGGGACTTCGGCGACGGCAGCACCGATGATGCGGCTAATCCCGCGCCTCACGTTTACGCACAGGACGGCACTTATACCGTCATGCTCATCGCCACCAACGATTGCGGCAGCGACACCTCAACGACAACCATCACCGTAGTAACTCCGCCAACGGCCGGCTTTAGCGCCGATGCCACCAGCGGCTGTGCGCCCTTTACCGTCCAATTCACCGACGAATCTTCGGAAAACACCACCGCCTGGAGCTGGACTTTCGAGGGCGGAGACCCCGCCACCTCCAACGACCCCAACCCAACGGTCACTTACCTCAATCCGGGAACCTATGGCGTTACCCTCACCGTCTCCAACAGCGCCGGCAGTGATCAGCTGGTGCAGGAGGACTTTATCAATGTAGGCATTGCCCCTACAGCAGACTTTACGTACAACATCAATAACTCAAGCGTACAGTTCAATGCCGATACCGCCAATGCCTCTTACCTGAGTTGGGACTTTGGCGATGGCAGCACGAGCACGGAAACCAATCCTCTGCACACCTACGCAGAAGATGGCAGCTACCTCGTCGTGCTTACGGTGGGGAACGAATGTGGAGAAGTAATGGTGCAAGAAACCCTTCTCATTGCTACACAGGCGCCCATCGCGCTGTTCGAAGCAGATATGCAAATCGGTTGCGCTCCTCTGGAAGTGCAATTCACCAACCTCTCTTCCGAAAATGCCGAGAGTTTTGAATGGCACTTTCCGGGAGGTGATCCCGAGTTTAGCATGTTAGAAAACCCCGTAGTCACCTACGAACAACCCGGCGCCTATGACGTAAGCCTCATCGCCTCCAACGCCAATGGCAGCGATACGCTCACCTTTGATGCTTACATCATAGTCAATGAGGCGGCGCAATCCGATTTTTCTTACGCTATGAATGGCGCAACGGTCAGTTTCTTCAATATGTCGCAAGATGCCGACAGCTACTTCTGGGATTTTGGCGATGGCAGCAGCTCCACCGAGGAAAATCCCGTGCACACTTATGCCGGAGGAGATACTTACACCGTCATTTTGTTTGCTGCCAATGAATGTGGAGAGACTACAGATACGGCTGAAATCACCATAGAGCTCATGTTGCCTGTGGCCAACTTCACAGCAGACACGACCATAGGCTGCGCACCTCTTGAGGTGCAGTTTACCGATATGTCCACCGGCAATCCGACTTCCTGGAGTTGGGAATTTGAGGGAGGCGATCCGGCCACTTCCGATTTGCAAAATCCGGAGGTGAGTTTTAACAGTCCGGGCACTTATACCGTCAGTTTAATGGTCTCCAATGCCGATGGCAGCAACATGCTTGTACAGACAGATTACATTACGGTTTTGGACCTGCCGCAGGCCGATTTCACTTACGTGCAAAACGGGCTGGAAGTCAGCTTCGAGGGCCCGGCTTCCAATGTGAGCAGCTATGCCTGGGACTTTGGCGACGGCAGCACGAGCACGCTCAACAATCCCGTGCACACCTATGCCGAAGCAGGTGAATACACGGTTACGCTGACTGTCAGCAATGCCTGTGGCGAAGCTGATTCACAGCAAATACTCATGCTCGCAACAGCCACCACTGAGCAGGACTTCCAACAGGCCTGGCTGCTGTATCCCAATCCCAACGACGGGCAATTTACCCTGCAATACGAGGGCGAGCCCATCGTCTTTGACGTACAGGTGTTTGATATGTTAGGACGGGAAGTAAAGGCCTTTCGGCAAATGCAAACCGGAAATGGCAAGTGGAGTCGTATCTTTGACCTGCGCAAGAAGCTTTCGGCAGGCACTTATCTGGTGAAAGTCAGTGCAGAAAAGCAGACCGTGCATTTTGTGATTACCGTGAATTAGGACATCGCTTATGGATACGCTCCACATCATTGAATTGATCGCCACTTTTTTCGGGCTGATCAATGTGTATTTGCTGACGCGACAAAACATCTGGGCCTGGCCGGCGGGCATCATCATGGTCTCTTTGTACGTGTACATCTTTTACGTCTCGCGCCTGTACTCCGATTTCATTTTGAACATCATTTACGTCATCCTCAACGTATATGGCTGGTGGTACTGGACGCGCAAGAGCCACTCGGCCATTGTGAGTGAGGAGGAAGAGGAAGATTTGGTGCCCGTTACCCGCCTGAGTTCCCGGGCTTCCATGGCCTGGGGTGCTTTGATCGTAGTGGGCACCATCATCTGGGGCTATCTCATGGACGTCAATACCGATGCGGATTTTGCTTATTTCGATGCTTTCACCACCGTTGCCAGTCTCACGGCACAGTATTTACTGGCCCGCAAGAAGTTGGAGAACTGGCTCATCTGGATCGTCGTGGATGTGGTGGCCATCAACATTTATTATTTGAAGGGATTGTATTTCACCTCTGCACTTTATGGCGTATTTTTGGCCCTGTGCGTGTTGGGCTACATAGAATGGAAGCGCAGCATGAAAGAGCACGCTTTGTCTGCCTGATTCAAAACGAAGTACAAGACCAAGGATGAAAGAAGTAAGCATCTCCATCAATCCCGCCACGGAAGAACGCATTGCCGAATACCCCCGGCAGGATGAAAAAGCGATAGAAGCCCGCATAGCGGCTGCCGAAAAAGCCTGGCAAAGCTGGCGCCACAGCGACATCGCCCAACGCGCTGCCGTCATGCAAAAGGCGGCCATTCTGTTAGAAGCCGGCAAGGAGCGCTATGCCCGCATCATCACGGAAGAAATGGGCAAGGCCATTCACGAGGCCATAGGCGAAGTCAGCAAATGCGCCTGGCTGTGCCGGTACTATGCCGAAGAAGCAGCTCAAATGCTGCGCCCCAAAGAAGTGGAAACAGATGCCCGAAAGAGCTATGTTTGCTACCAGCCTCTGGGACTCATCCTCGGCGTGATGCCCTGGAATTTCCCCTTCTGGCAGGTCTTCCGCTTTGCTGTGCCCGCCCTGATGGCCGGCAACGGAGCCCTTCTAAAACACGCCTCCAACGTACAGGGTTGTGCCCTGGCCATAGAAGAGATCTTCGAGCAGGCCGGTTTGCCGAAAGGCTTATTTGCCAACCTCAACATAGCGAGCTCCAAAGTGGAAGCAGTCATTGCCGATGTGCGCATAGCCGGGGTCAGCCTCACGGGCAGCGAGCCGGCAGGCAGTGCAGTGGCAGCAGCAGCGGGAAAACACATCAAAAAGAGCCTGCTGGAACTCGGAGGCAGCGACCCTTATCTCATTTTAGAGGATGCAGATATTGGCCTTGCGGCAAATGCCTGTACGGCCGGACGCCTTCTCAATGCAGGACAGAGCTGCATTGGAGCCAAGCGCTTCATCGTGCTGGAAAACGTATATGATATTTTTGTAAAGCTATTCACCCAATCCATGGCAGCCGCCCGCATGGGCGCCCCCCTGAAAGAAGAGACCACACTGGGCCCTCTGGCTCGCAGGGACTTGCGGGAGCAACTGCAGGCACAGGTGCAAGCCAGCATAGACATGGGGGCCAAAGCAGTATTGGGTGGTCATCCGGTCGAGGGCAAGGGGTTTTATTACCCGCCCACAGTGCTCACAGACGTAACGCCCGAGATGCCGGCATTTAAGGAAGAGCTTTTTGGTCCCGTAGCTGCTATCGTCAAAGCCCAAACGGAGGCCGAGGCCATAGCCCTGGCCAACCGTTCGGAATTCGGGCTGGGAGCAGGAGTCTTCACCAACGATCTGCTGCGCGGAGAGCGCATAGCCCTGCAATTGGAAGCCGGAAGTTGCTTCGTCAATGGCTTCGTCAAATCCGATCCGCGCCTGCCCTTCGGAGGCATCAAAAAAAGCGGATACGGAAGGGAACTGTCATGGGAAGGATTGCTGGAGTTCGTAAATATTAAAACCGTGTATATCAGTTGATATCAAGGATCAACAACGACCGTCAGGCTTGCATCTGCCGTGAGGCCTACTCCATTCTCGGCAGAGCCCGTCAGGCCATAGCCTGCGCCAGCCAGGCTGTCCTCGCCACAATCGGGCTGAGTCAGTTCTACACTCAATTTTTGCTCTATAGCTGCACAGGGAGAAACGCCAAAGTTTTGCTCTTCCAACGGGATGATGCCGTCAATAATAATCAAGGTACCTCCACCTTGATCACAAGTCCAGCTAAAGCCTCCTTGCACACTCATGGAGTCAATGCCGCTTTCTTCATCGCGAGCTACTAATTGAACGGTTACTTCACTTTCGGGGCTTACATGCACCTCCGCTCCATCCGAATAGATGGTCAAAGCACTGATAGGACCGGATGGGGTCATGACAAAATCGGTGACCCACCACTCTAATTGGGGAACACTGGTATCAGCGCTATTGGGCGCAACCATGCCCTCACCACAGAGGGAATCAGGATCACATGAGTTGGCAAACAGGATCAAAGCCAACAAAACGAACAAAGAAAAATGGGAAAGTTTCATTTGCATTGGGGTTAAAAATGAAAAACGGGTTCACAGATATATCTGTTGCCGTGAAATAATCTTACCTCCGCATGGACTTTGCTGTAAATTTGTACCTTAGCGATTCAAAA
>WGBN01000412.1 GCA_015494245.1 Saprospiraceae bacterium
ACGATAAACAATAAACGCTAAACGCTAAACACTAAACAAACCACTACCTTATGAACCCCATTCTCATTGCAGAATTTTGTCAAAACCACAACGGTCGTTGGGAGTTGGTTGAGCGCATGGTGGAGGAGGCTGCGGCGGCCGGAGCGGATTACGCCAAATTGCAGACCATACGCTCGCGGGAGTTGACGCATCGCCCTCGCTTTGACGAGGGGGAGTTTTATCCCGATGGTCGTGTGAAGACCATTAAGCGGCCGTATGAAGCTGAGTTGAAGCGGCTGTCGGCTCTGGATTTGAGTCTGGAGCAGGAAGCCAAATTTATTGAACTGTGCCGGCAGGCCGGCATTCGATCTATGACTACGGTTTTTACCCGCAGTGGCGTGCAGGACGTGAAAGAGCTGGGCTACGATGCCATTAAAATAGCCAGTTACGATTGTGCTTCTTATCCGCTTTTGCGAGATGTCAAAGCTGTGTGGGGCAAGATTTTTGTCTCTACCGGAGCTACCTTTGACGAAGAAATTGAAAAAGCTGCGGAGGTTTTGTCGGGGGCTGATTACGAGTTTTTGCACTGCGTAACGATTTACCCCACGCCTTTGGAGGAGGTGCATTTGCGGCGCATGGAGTGGTTGCGGCGGTTTACGCCTCGCGTAGGGTTTAGTGATCACAGTAAACCTTCTGAAACCGGTCTTTGGGCCTCCAAGGCCGCTTTGGCCTTTGGAGCTTCCTGTATTGAGCGCCACTTCACCGTTCTGGCTCCGGACGAAACCCGCGATGGGCCGGTATCTGTTAATCCGGAGCAGTTGCGGGAATTGAGGGCATTTGCCGAAAGGCCCCGAGAAGAGCGCCTGGAAATTTTGAAGCGCGATTTTCCGGCTTGGGAAGTGATGTTGGGTGACGCCCATCGCCCTTTGTCTGAGCAAGAGCTGTTGAATCGGGATTATTATCGCGGGCGCTTTGCTTCCAAAGTGGATGGAAAGGTTATTTATAATTGGGAGTGAGTTTTTTTGTGGCAAGCTATCTCATAAGGCTACCCGCTCCCCCGGCCCTAAAGGGGAGGGCTACCCGTCTCATTTCGGAGGATGAGTTGTCAAGTTAGGTGAGCTGAAAATTTGTGGGAATCCTCGTCATCTGTCAGGCAGGTTTGCTAAAGCCCGCGGTCTATTATTGGTTGGCTTAGTATCTTATCTAAAATTTTAATGAACGATTGTTGTCAAGACCAATTTGTTATCTGATTTCTCATGGCTTTGCCTCTCGCATGGTCTTTCAGACCGGTTTGTTGGGTAAGTTGACGGAGGCGGGGCAGGCAGCTGCTGTGATTGCTCCGGATGCCGGGGATGCCAATTTAAGGGAGTTTTGCGAAGAGCAAAGCGTGGAGCTGTATCAATACCGCCCCCGCGTGAATTTTTTCACGGTGGATTACTTGTTTAAGCGGAAGTATTTTTTGGAAGATATTCGCAAAAATCCCGCTTTGTGGGCGAAGCATTTGCGGGCTGCTTATGGGGGGACTTCCCTGAACCCGTACATCCGCTTGCGGCCCTGGTTTTACTATGCGGTGTATTGGTTGGTGCAGCGTTTTCCGGTTTTGCGGGAGTGGTTTTTGAGACGGGAGGAGCGATTGTTGCGTGACCCTGTAGCCGAAGCGCTTTTGCGCGAGATCAATCCCGCTTTGGTGGTGGCTACGTATCCGATCAACTTGCCGGAGTCTGTTTTGTTGCGGGCGGCACAGCATTTGGGGATACCGACGGTTATACATTTGCTGAGTTGGGACAACATTACGTGTAAGGGATATTTTCCGGCTCTGGCAGATGATTACATTGCCTGGGGGCCGATTATGAAGGAGGAGTTTATCGAGTATTACGGCATGGATGAGGAGCACGTATATGCCTGTGGCGTGCCGCACTTTGACCAGCACGTGCCTTTCCGGAAGCGCTTGGAGGCGGAGGGGCCCGGCCCGGCGATAGCGGCGGAGCATTTGGAGAAATTGGGTTTGCAGCCGGATAAGCCGTATTTGTTTATGGCTTTGAGTTCGCCGGTGTTTTGTCCGAGGGGAATAGATGTGGCGGAGTGGTTGGCGCGCAAGGTGGAAGCGGGCGATTATGAGGAGGAGATGCAACTGATTGTGCGTCCCCATCCTCAGAATGTGCAGAGCAAGATGGCCGATTTTTCCTGGCTGCCTCGCCTGCAGGCTTTGGAAAGCGGGCGCGTGGCGGTGGATTATCCGGATTTGGTGAAGAGTGAGCTGCCCTGGAGCATGCAGGCCAAAGACATGGAGCGACTTTCGGCACTTCTGGCGGGGGCAGCTGTAACCATCAACTTTGGTTCAACGGTCTCCATAGATGCCTTGATGGTGGGGCGTCCGGTCGTCATTTCCGCTTTTGACGGGGATGAGCAATTGCCCTGGTGGCAATCGGCCCGCCGGCAGATGGATTACGGCTATTACAAAAAGCTGATAGACATGGGCGGCGTGAAGGTGGCCTACAACTACGAGCAATTTGACGAGCTGCTCCGGAGCTATCTCGCCGAGCCTGAGGCCGATCGCGAAGCCCGGGAGTATGCCCTGCGCCGCGAGTGTGGTACGCCCGATGGCCGCGCTACCGAGCGAGTGGCAGAAGTCTTGTTGAAATTGGCCCGGCGACAGCAGCTTGCTGAACCGATAGCGCAGTCGCATGAGTGATTTTTGTCCCTTTGTGGTTTTTGGCCCTTCGAAATCGGGCACGACCTGGTTGCAGAAGAGTTTGGATGCGCATCCGGATGTGCGCTGTCACTTTCAGTTGCCGGTATTTTTCTTTGAAGATGGCGGGCGGCAGCTGGCGGTACGCGGGGGAGCTGTTTTCAGCGCTTTGCGCAGTCCGTTCCGGGAGTTGTTTGAGGGTGAAGAGGAGGCGCGCTACTGGGTGCGCCTGAGGTATTTTCAGCAGCTGCGGCCTTTGTTGGAGCGGGAAGTCCGGGAGCTGGCAGCGCGTCATGTTGAGGCGGCGCATCCGGATTTGTTGAGGGAGACTCTGCTGGAGACTTATCGCGCTTTGGCAGAGCGATTTTTACAGGATGTGTCCGGCAAAAAGCGCTACGGTACCAAGGCCACCAGTGATTTGGACTTCTTTTTTGAGCTTTATCCGAAGGGCAAAGTGGTGGGCATCGTGCGGGATGGTCGGGATGTTGCCGTGTCGAAGCGCTTCCACATGCAGCGGCGGGGCGCTTATTACCACGGCGATGAAAAAAACCGTTGGCTGTATGTGCTGAACCACTACCGCCCTACCCGTCTGCTCGTCAAAGTTTTGCAGAAACGCTTGGGCTGGTTTGGCGAAAGCCATTACCGGACTTACGGTAGCGACAATATGTACTTTGTGCCCTCTGCTTTGAAGAAATTTGCTGCTGATTGGAAGCTTACTGTTGAATATTTGCTCAGGCATAAACAGCAACGCCCTGCACAGGTATTGGTAGTGCGTTACGAAGACCTCAAGAAAAATCAAGCAGGGATGTTGAGGCGTATTTTTGAATTTTTGGAGGTGCCTGCCGATGATGTGGTATTGCAGGAGGTCATGGCTGCCACGGATTTCAAAAAGCTGAAAAAAAACTCCGGCGGCGACAGCTTTTTCCGGAAAGGCGCTTCGGGAGATTGGAAAAATTATTTCTCGGATAAAGATAAATCCTTATTTAAGAAAATAGCGGGGGAGCTATTGATTGAATTGCAATATGCCGAAGACCTCAACTGGTAGGCCACCTTTTTTTATCATTGGCGTTCCGCGTTCGGGAACGACCCTTTTGTCGGTGATGTTGGGCAATCATCCCGAGGTGTATGTGGACGGTGATTCTGTGGGTATGCCTTTGGCGCGTTTGTACCGGCGTTATTTGCGGGGGAAATGTGCATCCAATGCCGATGAGGCTGCAGCTTTTTTACAAAAGCTGTTGGCTCGCAGCTACAAAGGGCGTTTGCAGCGTTTGACGGAGGGTGTGGTGTGGGATGCCGGCTCGGAGTCCCTGCAGGAATATTTTTCCAGGGCCGTGTGTGCCTTTGCCGAAAAGCGGGGTAAAAAAATGTGGGGAGATAAGACGCCTGAATTGAACTTTCAGCTCGAAAAAATTATCCAGCTTTTTCCGGATGCCAAGTTTATTCATCTTTTGCGCGACCCCCGGCCCAATGCGTGGAGTTTGCACAAACGTCAGTTGTATCCTTTGCCTTTGGCCGCGCAATATTGGCGGGAGATCAACAGCATGGCCTGTGCACAAAGAAATTTGCTGGGCCCCGATCGCTTTATGGTGCTGAGGTATGAAGATTTGTTGCAAAACCCCCGAGACAGCATGGAAAAGGTCTGTTCTTTTTTGAAACTTCCTTTTGTGGAGGAGATGCTGGATCCCGGCAAAAATGCTTCTACCCTTTCTGCCAATGCTTATGTGAAGCCGAATTTAGACGTGACACGCTTAGATGCCTGGAAGGAAAAAATGAGCTCCTCCCAGATCCGTAAAGTGGAGTGTATTGTTGCTGATTTAATGTTAGAGTTGGGCTATACGCCTGAATATATTCGCGAAGCAAAGCCCCTTTCGCCTTTGCGCATTTTTTTGCTCAGGCGCAAATTGATGCGCAAGATGCTGTTTACGGGTAAGCGCTTTCAAATGGTTGACAGGAAATGGAGTGTTCAAAAAATCCCGTTTTCGCGTCGCCTGAAGAATTTTTTCTTTGGCAGTTTGAAGCAAATTTTTTCAGAAGATTTTTTGCGCGTATTTGGCTATAAAGATTGAGAGATGCGGCCTCCGCTGATACATATTGGCTACAACAAAACGGGCAGCACCTGGTTGCAGGAAGAATTTTTTCCGCTGCAGGAGCTGGGGTTTTACTTGTTGCTGGAGATGGAAGATCGCCGGAAAATTTACCGCTATCTCGTCAAGGAGCACGCTTTGTATTATGAGGAGGAACGCGTGCGGACGTATTATGAGGAGCGCATCAGTCATGCGGGAGATTTGTTGCCTGTACTTTCTGCAGAGCGCTTATCGGGCGATCCTCATTCAGGGGGGTACGACAGTGTGGAGGTTGCGGGGCGTTTGCACAGTCTTTTTCCGGAGGCAAAAATATTGCTGGTGGTGCGGGAGCAGCGGAGCATGCTTTTGTCTGTTTACACGCAATACGTGCGTGCGGGCGGTACGCGTTCTTTGCGGCGCTATTTGCGTCCGCCTTTGCGGGGAAGCCGGCGCATGCCGCAGTTTGATTTTCGCTTTTTGGATTATGCGCCTTTGGTGGAGCATTACATGGGTTTGTTTGGCCGGGAGCGGGTAAAAGTTTTGCCTTACGAGTGGTTGTTGAGTGAGCCGCAGCGTTTTTTGCGTGAGATTTTGCAGTTTTCAGATTTGGCGACGCCGGAGCGTTTGGAGCGCATAAAGACTTTGCCTTTCGGCAAACGGGTAAACCGCAGTTACGGTCCCTTTACGCTTTGGGCTAAGCGGTTGTACAATCGTTTTTTTCTGGACAACAGCCTGAATCCCGCGGCGCTCTTTCATTTGCCGGAAGGCATAGAGCGAAGGGCCGTGCGTTGCTTTCAGTTTGTGGATGCTTTTCTACCCGCTGCTATGGTGAAAAATGCGAAGCGAAGGCGGGCTGCTTTGATAAGCAGGGCTGTAGAAAATCGCTATGCCAAAGGCAATGAACGTTTGTGCGAAATAACAGGATTGGATTTGAAGGAATTGGGTTATCTTTGAGGAGGCCAATGTCCGATGTGAACCCGGATTTTCCACCCCAAAAATTGTTTATCATGTTGATCAAATTACTTGACAAGGCGCTTCACAAGGACCATCTTATTGGCAAGTACTACATCAAAGCTCCTGCGGAGAACCGCAAAAAGCTGTTGCGTTTGCGTGCGCGTTTTCACAGGAAAGACATTTTGGCGCGCCGCGAAGAAGCTGCCCGCATAGCGGATGCTGCTTTTATGGAAATTCCCGATGATTTGGGTTTTAAGGTATTGTCAGACTACGATTTTCCGGAAGTTCCCCGGATGTTGGAGGAGGCTTTGGAAATTGTGGCTACGCACGATCTGGAGAAAATCAGAAAGAACAAAAAACCGCAGTTGATGACGGGTTTGCTGAAGCCTCATTGGCTGAAGCTGGAGAGCCCGTTTGTGCAATTTCCGTTGCGCAAGGAAGTGGCTGCTTCCATTTCCAATTATCTGGGCTGCGTGCCGGTTATCACAAAAATTGACTTGTGGTATTCGCGTTACAGCGAGGAGATGAGCACCAGTCAGTTTTTTCACTGCGATTACGAGTCGGGCCGGCAGATTAAGACCTTTATTTTTGCGAAGGATGTGGAGATGGCGGATGGCCCGTTTACTGCTATTGGCGCGAAGCGCTCGGATGATGTTCGCAAGGCTTTGAGGTATCGCTATGGGGATAAAATTCCGGATGAGGCTGTCAATCCCATTGTGCCGCCGGAGGAACACGTAGTCGTTACGGGCCGTAGGGGCACCATGCTTTTTGGCGATACTTCGCGTTGTTTTCATTACGGCAGCCGCGTAGAAGACCCCGAGCGTTGGCGTTTGGCCGTGTTGTATCAGTTTTTGCGGCCGCAGTCTTTTTTGCTGTCTTTGAATTACCGGAAGTCGGCGCCTTTTGCTTTTCTGGCTACGCCCGACATGCCTCGTTATCAGCGCATGATGCTGGGTGCTTCCTTCTGAGTGAACATGGAGTGCAGTCTTTGAACAGGGCTGCACTTCCTTGCCAAAATTTATGTCCGGAGCCCGAAAATCGCTGGGTAATTTTATCACGCTGCTCGTGATGTTTCCTCTGAGCATAGGGGTTAATATATTGGTAGCCCGCATTTTGGGGCCGGCCAACAAGGGCTTGTATGCCTTCATGGTTTTGCTGGGGGAATCTATGCTGCCCATTTTGTTTTTGGGTTTTGGCGTGGGGGTAGTGTATTTGCTGGGCTCGGAGCGTTTTAAGGGGAGGGATGTAGTGTTTAGTTCTTTGGTGATTGGCTTTTTGAACGGGGCTGTGGTAGCTTTGCTGCTGGCTTTTTTGTGGTCGAGGCAATGGCTTGGAAAAACTGCAGCGGAACTGCCCGGGGAGTTTATGTTGCCCGTTCTGATGACTTTGCCCTTGACCGGCATGTTTAGTATGGCCAAGCAGATTTTGAAGGGGCGTTCTCAATTTAAGGTGTTGAATATTTTGACTTTGGCCAATGCCATTTTCAACATAGCCTTGCTTTCAGCTTTTGTCTTGTTGACGGGCATGGCCCTGCGCGGTGCTGTCATGGCCATTGTGGTGCAGAAGATTTTGACGGCTGTGGTGGTCATTTACCTGTTGGCGCGCTATACTCATCCTCGTTTGAAGTTTAATCCGGCTTTTGTGCGCGAGAGTTATGCCTACGGCATCAAGGCCTGGTTGGGCAATATGGCGACTCGTTCGAATGAGCGGATGGATCAGCTCATTCTCAGTTTTTTTGCTGATGCTAAGTTGTTGGGTTATTATTCCGTAGCCTTTTCAATTGTTCGCTTGATGGGTTTTTTTCCGCAGGCCATTTCACCGGTTTTGTTCAACATGGTGGCGAAGGCGAAAGATGCGGGGCGCAGCGCTGTTTTGTTGGCGCAGGTACACCGAGCTTTGTTGCTGCTTGTGGGAGGTATGGCCCTGGCATTGGGTTTGGCGGGGAAGTGGTTGATTCCGTTTTTATATGGCTCTGCTTATGAGGCCTCTTATTTTCCGATGTTGATTCTTCTGCCCGGCATGTTCATTTATATGGCTTCGCGTCGGGTGATCAACAAATTTCTTTCGGCCAATGGGTATCCGGGCTTGTCGAGCCGTGTGGAGGCCATCGGGGCGTTGACGGGTATTGTGGCTTATCTGCTGCTCATACCGGTTTTTGGCGTTGCGGGTGCAGCCCTGGCTTCCAGTCTGGCTTATATCGTTTCTACCATAGCTGCTCATTACTATCTGCACCGGCTTTTGCCCAATTTCCGCGCGGCTGATTTGTTTTTGGTGGGGAGGAAAGATTTGGTTTGGCTTTACCGGCGTGTTTTAGGGGCTTTGGGGAGGTGAATCTTTATGTCTATTCTTAATCACATATTCATAGACCGCAAGCGTTTCCCCAATGCCAGTACGCC
>WGBN01000413.1 GCA_015494245.1 Saprospiraceae bacterium
ATACTGGTCAATGACAAAGCCGAAGGCAAAAAAGCTCATCTTTGTAATGTCGTAGCTCATGGCGAGAGCGCGATCATTGAGCTCTTCGATATCGGTGATGATGGGTACATATTCGATGCCTTCGGTATCAATTTTCTGATTGACCATGGCGTCGAAAATAAAGGTGTCGTTGGGGCAGGTCGAGAATCCAATGCTGAGCTTCATCTGTAAAAGGGCGTTTTTCCGGTAAAAGGAGAGCTTTTGAGAAGTTCTCTTTTTGTGTTTTTCTAAGCCGCAAAGGTACGTAACTTTGCGCTCATGAAAGTCATCTTCGAAGACAACCACTTGCTGGGCGTCTATAAACCCGCCGGCCTGCCGGTTCAAGGCGACAGCTCCGGCGATCGCAGCTTGTTGGATTTGGCGAAAGCCTACATCAAAGAGCGCTACAACAAGCCCGGCGCTGTCTTCATGGGGCTCGTCCATCGCCTGGACCGCCCCGTCAGCGGTGTCGTTTTGCTGGCACGCACCAGCAAGGCCTTAGAGCGCATGAACGCCCAATTCCGCAACAGAGAGGTCAAAAAGACCTATTGGGCCATCACCAAAGAGCGCCCCTACCCCATTGAAGGGCATTTGGTGCACTACATTCGCAAAGACAAGAGCAAAAACCGCTCCCATGCTTACGAACGCCTCAGCCGGCGCCACTCAGATGCCAAAAAGGCCGAGCTGGACTACCGCCTCATCTCAGAAATTGACGGTCACTGCCTCGTGGAAGTCAAGCCGCTCACAGGGCGCCCGCACCAAATCAGAGTACAACTGGCGGCCCTCGGCTGCCCCATCGTGGGCGACCTCAAGTACGGCTATCGCACGGCCCGCCCTTCGGGCAACATTCTGCTGCACAGCTACTCGCTGGAGTTCGTACATCCCGTAAAAAAGACTCCTGTTTTGATACACGCCCTGCCGGAAGATGACGACCTTTGGAACCTCTTTACCGGAGCATGAAAGCATGCCCGAGATAGCAAGCAGGCTTGAAACGCAAAAGAGATTTTTTTGGCTTTCGCCAAATGCATTCCGATAACAGCAAAACAAAGACATGAAAAACATCACCGTAATTGGAGCAGGAACCATGGGCAACGGCATCGCCCACGTTTTCGCCATGACAGGCTATGAGGTAACTCTGGTGGACATCTCACCCGATGCGCTCGAACGCGCCTTAAAGACCATCGAAAAGAACCTCGGCCGCATGCTCAAAAAGGAAAAGATCAGCGAGCAGGACATGGCCGCCACCTTGCAGCGCATCCAAACCACAACCTCCATGCAGGAAGCTGCCGCCAAAGCCGACTTCATCGTGGAAGCCGCCACCGAGCGCATGGACCTCAAGCTCAAAATTTTTGAAGAGCTGGACCGCTACGCACCAGAGGGCGTCATCCTCGCCAGCAACACCTCTTCCATTTCCATCACCAAAATCGGAGCTGCCACCCAACGCCCCGAATGGGTCATCGGCATGCACTTCATGAACCCCGTGCCGGTGATGAAGCTGGTGGAAGTCATCCGCGGCTATGCCACTACGGATGAGGTTACCCAAAAAGTCATGGAGCTGTCGCGCGAACTGGGCAAAACGCCGGTGGAAGTCAACGACTACCCGGGCTTTGTCGCCAACCGCATCCTCATGCCCATGATCAACGAGGCCATCTACACCCTGTTCGAAGGCGTAGCCGGAGCCGAAGAAATTGACACGGTCATGAAGCTGGGCATGGCCCACCCCATGGGGCCCCTCCAACTCGCCGACTTCATCGGGCTGGACGTCTGTCTCTCCATCCTGCGCATCATGCATGAGGGCTTCGGCAACCCCAAATACGCCCCTTGCCCGCTGCTGGTCAACATGGTCGCCGCAGGTAAGTTGGGTAGGAAGACGGGGGAGGGATTTTATAGGTATGATGGGTGATGGTTTAGTGTTTAGCGTTTTTAAGTTTACTGTTTACGGTTGACAGTTTAGAGTTGGGGGTGAGTGGGGTTTGGTGGGTGATGGTGTTTTGTTGTATCGTTGTCTCCTGGATTAACAATGGTCAATCTGACAGTTCGAAGTAACAGCAGTTGGTTCTATCAGGGGATGATGGAAAATTCCATATTTCCTGCGGGTTTGTCATTGACTACAAATTCAATGCGATAGCGCCCCGGAGTCCAATAGCTGCCCGATGGTGGTTGCAGCGAGCCCGAATAACAAATGGCGTTGGGGTTTTGCTTTGTCAGGCGTATCTCTTGGAGGAGTTGGTCGGATTCTGTATAGATTCTGCCTTTGATGAGGGGATCGCCGGAATCAGGCTGCAACAACAAGGAACAAAAGAGGGAAGTACCGGCTTCGGCTGCCCTGAAGCGATTGATGCCTTGGTCACAGCACAGCATATTAATATCCGGCAGAACACACAATTTAGGAGCAAGCACTTTAGGTGTATTCGCCGGAATAAAATAATAGAGTACTACAAGCAAAAGGGCAAAGGCCACACCCCAACTCAACCAACGAGATGACTTCTTTTTCCGGATTGGCTTTGCAGCAGCCTCGAGATTTGGGTTTCCTTTGAGCAAGCCCAAAAGATGCTTATTGATTCGATTTTGCCTGACACTTATTTCTTCTGTGCTAAGCACCCCATCAGCCTGATCTTTGAACAGCTTATTTTGGCGAGCCAGCAGACTCTGTAAAGTTTCTAAGTATTCGGAATCAGGTTCACTTCGCTCCAAAACTTTAACAAAAAGCTCTATGGCAGCAAGCGGCTCATTCTCAACAATTAATTTTTTGATCGCATTTTTGTCCTTACTTTTCACAACATTTGTTTTTTATGGTTTTGCAATCTTTTCCGTTTAACAGGAGTGTCAGCGGGCTGAAGCCCGCTGGACCAGTTGACGGGCTGAAGCCCGCCCAACTATAAGCACCCAACTAAACACTAAACCAACGATACACGCTAAACACTAAACGCTAAACGCTAAACGCTAAACACTAAACGCTAAACCGATTCAACCGACAACTCTCAAAACACAAAAACCACCCCTCCCCCCTGCACTGCACTGCCAAAGGCATCGCGTTCGATGATGGGGCGCAGTTGAAGGCTTAGGTCGTCGCTTACATCAAAGCCGGCGAGGTGGGCATCTACGAAGGCATCGGCCAGGATGAGAGCATAGACGGCGGTGAAGCCGATGTAGCTGAGCTGACGTCGTTTGTCGGCCCGGTCGCGGATTTCTTTGAGGTAGCTTTGGGAGATGTTCAGGTCGCTGTAGTCGTGGGGCAGGCCACG
This sequence comes from Saprospiraceae bacterium, assembly GCA_015494245.1. Lineage (GTDB taxonomy): Bacteria > Bacteroidota > Bacteroidia > Chitinophagales > Saprospiraceae > WGBN01. Next base: position 3,264 of record WGBN01000413.1, read on the forward strand.
CACGGCGCGGCGGTAGTTTCGCTTGAAGTTGAGATAGAACTTTGTGTTGTATTGCACAGCCCAGCCCATGGCACCGAGGCTGCCATAGACCAGGGGCAGTTTCCACCACTTCTTATTATAGACCTGACCGCCGCCCGGAATGAGCAGGCCCCAGACCAGGGCCTTCTTTGGATTGGGATAGTCGGGAGCACCATAGAAGAAGCCCCTTTTTTTCTCGGGCAAAAGCAGGCCGGCAGTATCGGCAGATGGTGCTTGGAGCAGGCCGGAATCGGCTGCCATGATGAGCGTGGAGTCCGTATGTGTAGAATCGGCCTGCGCCCAAAGCATGCGGGGACTTGTTAGAAGCAAGAGCAGAAGCAAAGGGGAAAGCAGCCGCTTAGTCATAGGCTCATTCTTCGATCAGGTCGAGCAGGCGATTCAGATCGTCGTCGCTGCCAAAGGGGATGACGATTTGGCCTTTGCCTGCGGCGCCTACTTTCAGTTGCACTTTGGTACCGAGGTGCATGCGCAGGCGTTCCTGCACTTCTGCATAAGCTTCCGGCAGAGAGGACTTGGCCTTTTTGGGCGTTGCTTTGGGCTCAGTATAAGAGCGCACCAGTTCTTCCGTGGCACGCACGGACAGGCCTTTGGTGAGTATCTCGTTGAAGAGGCTGAGCTGCAGGGCCAGGTCTCCCACACTTCGCAGGGCCTTGGCGTGGCCGAGGCTGATTTTGCGTTCCTTCAGGGCCTCCTGGATTTGCGGCGGCAATTTGAGAACACTGAGGAAGTTGGTAATGGTGCTGCGTTTTTTGCCCACGCGCTCGGCCATGGCATCGTGGGTGAGTTTGCACTCTTCGATCAGGCGCTGATAGGTGATGGCCACCTCGAGGGGGTTGAGGTCTGAGCGCTGGATGTTCTCTACCAGGGCCATTTCCAGCATTTCCTGGTCACCATCTACGATGCGTATATAAGCGGGAACTTCCTTCAATCCGGCCATTTTGGCAGCCCGCAGGCGGCGTTCGCCGGAGATGAGCTGGTATTTTCCATCTCCCATGCGGCGCACGGTCAGGGGTTGGATCAGGCCGTAAGTGCGTATGGATGTGGAGAGCTCTTCGAGGGCTTCGGCTTCGAAGTCCGTTCGTGGCTGGAAGGGGTTGGCTTCAATTTGGCCGACGGGGATGTTGCTCACTACATTGGCCATTTCTTTGACCACTTCGCGTTGCTCTTCGGCCGGCTTGGTGTCCATGTCTGAAAGCAGGGCGCGAATGCCGAGGCCGAGGTCTTTTTTCTTGATTTTTTTTGCCATGGTTGTATTTACGTTAGGCCGCCAACGGCAGCTATGGTATCTCCGTTTTTGCGCAAAAATTCGTAAGCCAGGTTGAGGAAGTTGATGCTGCCTTTGCTGCTAACATCGTACATAACCACCGGCAGGTGCATGTTGGGCGCTTCCCCGATCTTGGAATTGCGGTGAATGATGGTATCAAAAACCTTATCGCCATAAAAGCCGCGCACTTCCTGCACCACCACATTG
>WGBN01000414.1 GCA_015494245.1 Saprospiraceae bacterium
ATCAAATTTCCTCCCATCAAAAAAATCTATGTTCTCCCCACTTCCCAAAAAATCTCTATTTTGCGGCTTTATTCACCAAAATTACAGATGGTATGACATTAGATGCACCTGCTCACCAACGGGAATTGTTTGGACATCCCGTTGGTTTATACGTCTTGTTTTTTACGGAATTGTGGGAGCGCTTCAGCTATTACGGCATGAGGGCCATACTGACGCTCTACATCATTGCTGAGGCTACGGGGGACAACCCGGGGCTGGGATGGTCGGAGAAAAATGCCCTGGTGCTTTACGGTTGGTACACCATGCTGGTGTATGTGGCATCCATTCCCGGGGGCATTTTAGCCGACCGCGTGTTTGGGCAGAAGAGGGCTGTGCTGTACGGCGGTCTGTTGCTATGCTTCGGGCATGGCACGCTGGCCATAGACAACGAAACGGCCTTTTTTACCGGCCTGGCCCTCATCGTGGCCGGCGTGGGTCTGCTCAAGCCCAACATCTCTACCATGGTGGGAGGCTTGTACAAACAGGGCGATGCCCGCAGGGACAAGGGATTCTCCATCTTTTACATCGGCATCAACGTAGGCGCCATGCTGGCCTCTTTGATTGTGGGTACGGTAGCTTATGCCTATGGCTGGCATTACGGCTTTGGCCTGGCGGGCATCGGCATGTTGATTGGCCAGATCGTCTATATGGCCGGCCAAAAATATTTGACGCAAGTCGGAAACAAACCCGAAAAGAAAGAAAGTGGGGAAGAGAGCAGCCTCATAGACCTTTACAAACAGTTGCCCAAGCACAACGTACCGCTGATCTTTACGGGAGCGCTATTGGCTGGCTCTTTATACATACTCTTTGTAAAAAGCCTGCCTTACGGTCTTCTGTTCATCTTCCTCACGGCCATTGCGGCCATGCTGATGATGATCTATCAGGAGTTGGACAAAGTGCAGCGCGATCGCTTTTTGGTGCTGCTCATCTCCTTTATCATCGTCATCATTTTCTGGGGAGCCTTTGAGCAAGCGGGCGGCTTGATGAACATTTACACGGAGAAATACACCAACCGCGAGGTCATGGGCATCACCATTCCCGCTGCCGTGATGCAGTCCTGGAACCCGCTGTTCATCATCATCTTTGGCGTACCTGTGGCTGCTTTTTGGCAAAAGCGCAAGATGAAGGGCAAAGAGGCCTCTTCGCTCTTCAAGATGATGGTGGGGCTGATCATCATGGGCTCGGGCTTTTTGTGGATGCGCGGTGCGGCCCTTCAGTATCAGGAAGTGGGGCAATCGGCTCTGTACTGGCTCATTTTGGCCTATTTGTTCCACACCATAGGCGAGCTGTGTGCCTCTCCGGTGGCGCTGTCCTTCATCACCAAGCTGGCTCCGGTGAAGTATGCTTCTTTAATGATGGGCGTTTATTTCGCCGTTACCGGCCTGGGCAACAAGGTCGCCGGCATCATCGGAGAATCCGCTACCGAATACGGCGAGCTGGCGGTCTTTACCGGCATTGCCGTTTTCTGCATCGCCATGGGCACCCTGCTCTTATTGTTGCTCAAACCCCTCAAGCGCCTCACCCACGGCATTGAGGAAGCAGAGATCGTCGCTCCCCCTCCCATTGACAACGAACCTTAAAAAGAAAAGCCTGCTCCCGATGAAGGAGCAGGCTTTTTGCTTCCAGGCAACTGCAAGAGCAGATGCCCGTGAGCAGAGATTACTGAACGATCAGTTTCTGATTCATGACGGATTGTCCGTCCGTAGCGGAGACGATGTAGATGCCTTTCGGCAAATCAGATACGCGCAGTTCCATGCTTCCCTGCTGTACCTCTGCCGTACTGCTGTGGTAAACTTCCTGTCCGTTCATATCCAGCATCCGCACTTGCAAGACTGCGGGCTCTTTCAGCTCGAAGGAGAGCAGCGCTACATCCGTAGCCGGATTTGGCGAAAGCCTGAAAGCCTGCTCAAAGAGTTCCTGCTCGGTGGTATTCACTTCGGGCTCGAATTGCAGTATCCAGGGGAAGCCGGCTGCATCCTCGTACTTATGGCTCCACTCGATGTAGTAAGTGGTGCCGGCCGTAACCGGCATAGCTGGAATGTAGGCCTGTGCGCCACAGGAATCGTTGTCGTCGTTGTCGGCTATGAGTATCAGGCCGTCGAAGCCGCATTCGCCGGTGTAAATCCATACGCGGGTATCCTCGGTCGTCAGGCCGCAGGAGGTAACGCCCATCATGCCATTGCTCGTCGGCGTAAAGGAATACCACTCGGACTGGGAGTAAGGCGTAGGCGTACCAAAGGAACTGGTGCCGATGATGGGGCCCGTTACGGCAGCATCGCCATTCACCTGGTCCACCATGACGGTATCGTTGGCTTCAACGGGGATGGCCGTTTCGCAGAAGTCGCCGGCTTCGGCATCTCCGGCGGTGAAGCCCAGCTCGAAATCGAAGCCCGTGCCTTCCCAGCGGTCGTCCCAGCAAATGAGGTAGGTCTCTCCGGCAGTAACCAACACCTCTCTGTAAGAGGCATAAAGATCGCCGTCCGGAACCATCTCACAGCGGTCGTCATTGATGCCTTCCAAATTCAACTCGGAGCAACCTCCCGAGAATATCCATACACGGGTGTCAACGCCTGCTCCGCAAGTGGAAAGCGACAAAACGCCATCGTCGGGAGCCGTCCACTCATACCAGGCACCTGCAAAACCGCCGGAACCCACCTGGAAGCCGGCGCCAAAGCAGGAGACCTCATCTACGGTATAAGTTCCCGCAGTGTCTATGGGTATAGCCATGTAGCAGTACTTGCCGGGAGCAGCCGGAGGAATCTGCGCAAAGTAAACGTCATCTACCCAAAAGAAGGTGAAGCCATCCAGGTCATAGAAGTCCACAGCTCCGAAGGCCGGCCCCATGCCATTCGTGTCATTAGATATCCAGCTCAGGGGCCAGGTATAGATGAAGTTACCGGCGATGAAGAGCGTAACCATGTCATTATCCGTATCAATGACAAAGCGGACATCGAACCATTCGCCCTGGGGATATTCGAAGAGAAATGGGTTGCCGGCACCCACGAACAAGCCGCCTATACCCGAGGTGTCAAAAAGCACTTCGAGGGCAAATTCCTGGCCCGGCGTCGTCGTGCGCTGTAAGTTGAAATAGGCATTGGCGCCATCGGCTATCAGCATATTCCAGTTGAGCAGGTACATGCCCGTATCGCGGTCGCCGAGGCTTAAGATGACGTCTTGCGGGCCGCCACCGGCTGCACCCTGGAAAAAGATGCTCTGCGTACCGGAGGCAGAGGCATTGCTGACCACATTGCCATCTTCAGCGCCACCTTCATTACCCGACCAGGTAGTCCAGTGATCGGCCTGTGGACCGAGCGCACCGAGGTCATAAGACTCGAAATCGTCGTTAATGATGACTGTAGGATTGTCGCAAGTGGGCTGGGCCCCGAGCACGCCGCCATACAAGGCGCATACACTCAAAATCATCAAAAATTGGTACAAATTCTTCATAGCAGTTGAAGTTTTGTGAAAAAATAACCAACAACAAAGCATTGCATGGTTGGCAGAAAAAATCGCATTATCATTTCCCGCAAGGGGAAGCATTTACCCGTGAAACTCGACAAAAATACACAAAAAAATGAATCTGTTGTTCATTCGCGCAGTTTTTTAATGGCCTGCACGCGATTCCTGACTTCCAGTTTTTCGTAGATGTTCTTGATGTGAAATTTCACGGTATTTACAGAAAGGTAAAGTTTCCCGGCGATCTCTTTGTTGGAATACCCCTTTTCAATGGCCATAAGGATTTCAAATTCGCGCTCGCTGAGAGGGGTGAGCAGCAGGCTGTTGAGTTCTTCGCGGGAGGAGATGCCCGCCGGAGAGCTTCCTTCCGGAGAAACGGCTGCAGCAGATGCTTTTTTGAGACTTTGTTGTTGCTGTAATTCTTTAATTTGCGTCAAGAGGCGCATCACCTTGTCCTCCTGCTCTCTCATACTCCAGCGATGCCGCTGTCTAAGCAGATAGATGATGCTCAGCAGGGTGATGGTCAGCAGCAAAAGGGTGGTGAATATCCACTTGCGCTGGCTGCGCATTTGTGCCAGCTTTTGCTCTTGCAGCTCAGTTTTCAGGGACAACTGCTCCAGTTCTTGTTCTTTGCGCTCGACTTCGAGGCGTTTCGTCAGCGACTGCATTTGCAGGCGGCTTTGGCGTTCGGACAAGCTATCCTTAATCTCCATGAGTTGCAAAGCCAGCCCGTAGGCCTCTTCATAAGCGCCGATCTTTTTTAAGGATTTCATTTTTGCCCCGACGACCTGCGAGAGCTTCACCAAATCTTCATTGTCCCTGTGAATGGCTATGGCCCGGTCGAAATAGTCCCTTCCCAGTCCCGTCTGCCCGCGCTGAAAATAGATCGCCCCCAGCACCTTATAAGCCTCTCCCAGGCCACGCGACTGGACCATCTCGCGCGGATAAGATAAAACCGTATTCAAAAGGGCCTCGCTTTTATCCAAATCGCCCTGGTCGTAGTGGTAAATCGCCAAATTGATCAGGTAAGCAGTTGCTTTGAGGGAGTCTCCGCCGGCCCGGGCCAGCGAGAGCGCTTTATCCATGAAAAAAAAGGCATCGTCCATCTGCCCTGCCTGCTTACAGGCCGTGCTCATATAATTGCAGGCATCCATCAGGGCAGAAGAATCTCCCTGGCTTTCGATGAGTTTCATAGATCGCTCCAGGAGCTCGATGCCTTCTTCTGTCTTGCCCATATCTACCGCCAAAGAACCTATGGCGCTGAGCGTCTGGGCCATATCCAGGGTATCACCCCGCAGGCAATCGTAATAATAGGTGGAGTCATAGCAACGTGCAGCCTCATCAAAATAGCCCTGATCGCTGTTGATCAAAGCCAGCATGTACCAGCCGAGGTCTAAATTGTCAAAATCGTTTATGCCTCTGGCTGTTTCTATGGCCTTTTCGGCAAATGCCCTTGATTCTTGCAGCAGGGAAAGCTCGTAATACGCTATGCTCAAATCATTGTACCAACCGACCAAATTGCTCAAAGGAACGTCGGAGGAAACGGACTCGTACATTTTAAGACTTTGCCGGTAAGCATCAATGGCCTGAGGGAAGCTGTCTAAGCCCAGCAAAGCCCCGCCCCGTGCAGCCAAAGCCAGGCAACTTTGCAGGCGGTTTCCCTCGGCTTTCGCCAAACGCCAATGCTCCTCCGCCAGCGCCAAAGCCTTCTCCGGATGCTCTTCCACATAGTGCTCTTCCCGGGCCAAAAGCTCTGCGTAACGCCCCGCACTATGCTTCACCTGCCCCTGCAAAACAGAAGGCCGGCCACAGGCCATCAGACAAAGTAAAATACCACACAACAGTCTGAAAATCACGTAAAACCGGTTTTATCCCCAAGCCGAAGTAGTTCGGGAAGCCAGGCTTGCTGATGGGCGGCTTACGCTGCCCAAACCACTTCTCTAAGCACCTACCCCAATGGGTAGTTTTATCATAGAAAGCACAAAACTACCCAAAAGCATGAATATAAACAAGATTGGATGCGCGTTCTTTGTGACATAAACAACGAAACAGCCCTATGCACTCATAGCATCAAAAAACTATCCCACGAACATATTTGCAAAGGCGTTAACCCCAAATTACGTACGCATTTTCCCCGAGCTTCTCCGCCCCCTTGGAGAGGCTCTTTTTTTTAATGGAGAATGGAGATGGGTGAAATCGGTGAAATCGGTGAAATTGGCTGAATCGGTGAAATCGGTGAAATCGGCTGAATCGGTGAAATCGGTACACGGGCGCTAATCTGTGGCAATCTGTGGATGAAACCCTCACGCGATGCGAAGCGAGCGTAAAATCACATTAGAGTGCGAAGCACTCCACATTAGCGCCGCAGGCGCCACATTAGACGCGAAGCGTCCACATTAAGCCCGCGTGATAGGGAAGCCTCTCCAT
>WGBN01000415.1 GCA_015494245.1 Saprospiraceae bacterium
TCTCTCGCCCTTGAATTTGAATCCGGCCATGACGGGGGTGATGAATGCCAACATCCGCTTTGCGGCCAATTATCGCAATCAGTGGGCCAGCGTCCTGAAATCCTTTGCTTACAACACCTATTCCGTTTCCTATGACCAGCGCCTGCCGGTAGGTCGCTACGATTACTTTGGCATTGGCGCTACTTTCTGGGGCGACAAAGCAGGTGAAGCTGAATTTAAGACCCTGACCGGTAAACTCTCGCTGTCTTACAGCAAAAAGATGGGTGGCTACCGCAAAAAAGCGCACTACCTCGTCGTGGGAGCCGAAGGCGGTATCGCCCAACGCAGCCTCGATTTTCTGAAGCTGCGCTGGCCTTTACAGCACGATGGCGAAGGGGGCTACGATCCCAGCCTGCCCTCTTTTGAAGACGATGCACTCTTTGACAACTTCATCTTTGCCGACATGGCTGCCGGCGTTTTGTGGTTCTCCGTTTTTGATGACAACAACAACTTTTACATAGGTGGAGCTTTCTATCACCTCAACCGCGCCAACCAGTCTTTCTACGCCAATCAGGGCGTGGTGGATGACTTGTACAGCCGCTTCATCGGCCATGCAGGCGGTGAGTTCCAAGTCGGCGACCGCATAGGCTTGGTGCCTGGCGTCATCGTCATGTCCCAGGGCCCCTCTTTCGAGCTCAACTCGGGTACGAGCCTGAAATTCATCCTCAGCGGCAACCGCCGCTCCTATCAGGCCTTCCAACTCGGTAGCTGGGTGCGCGTTTCCAACCGCCTGGCTCAGGGCATGTTGGTAGATGCCGTTATCATCTCAACCCGCTTTGACTACCAAAACTTCACCCTTGGCTTCAGCTACGACATCAACGTCTCTGAGTTGGTACCTGCCTCCAATGGCCACGGTGCCTTTGAATTTGCCATGCTCTACACCCTCAACGGGCCGGAGAAACGCAACGTTTACTGCCCGCGCTTCTAAACCCGCCGCGGGATATACAAAACAAAAAATCCTTTCAGCACATCTTGTTGTTGAAAGGATTTTTTTTACTTTTGCCTGACAGTCTGATAACCGATAAAAAACTCATCCCATGTTTGGTAGCAAACCAGGAAAAGAAAACGGAAAAACAAGCGTTATGCCCAGTTCAACCTCACACGCACTCAACAGCCTGGTACAAGGTACTGAAGTACAAGGCGACATCCGCTCCAAGAGCGACATCCGCATAGACGGAACCCTTAAAGGCAGCCTCCATTGCGATGCCAAACTCATCATCGGCGCCACCGGCAAAGTGGAGGGCAAAGTCGTTTGCAAAAACGCCGTTATCGAGGGCAAGTTTCAGGGAGAAATCCACGTCAAAGAATTGCTCACCATGAAAGAGACGGCCAATGTTCAAGGCGACATCAGCTACGGCAAACTGGTCGTACAACCCGGCGCCGTGCTGGTAGGCGATATCCGCATGGGCGGCAGCCCCTCAGCAAATGGCGCAGCGAAAACGGCAGCGCCCAAAGCAAATGTACATGGCCAAAAAGAAGGAGTCAAGTAAACTGCCCCGCAAAGCGGATGCTTACCTCAAGTATTCCGGCATGGCTTTTCAGCTCGTTGCCGCAATCCTCATAGGAGTCTTCATCGGAAAAAAGCTCGACGCTTATTTTCAGTTTGATCGCCCCTATATGACGGCCGTGTCGGCTTTGCTATTTCTGCTTGCCGGACTTTACCTCAGCCTCAAAGATTTTATCTTTAAGCCACCAAAAGATAAGGATTGAGACCGCTTGACAACAAGCGCTACCCGTCTCCTTCCCATAAAAAAACACCGTGAAAACCCGAACATTCTGGACATATCTCACCGTCATCACGGCATTGACGGCAGGAGGCTTGATGCTCGCCAACCACTTTTGGACAAACATCGGCCGCTACAGCACTTTGGGTTGGATTTCTCTCGCTTTCTTCGTGGCGCTGAGCGTTACCATGTTCTATCTCGGCAAAATGACTGCCGGCAGCGACAAAAGCCGCCTGGCCTTTAGCAACACAGTCCTCGGCCTGGTCATCGGAAAAATGATTCTCTCCATGCTGATCGTTTTTACCTATGCCCAGGAAGTAAAGCCCGAAAGCAAACACTTTCTCATACCCTTCTTCGCCATCTATTTCATCTATACCATCTTCGAGACCTGGTTCCTCATGAAGTTGTCCTATATCAAACCCCGCCTGCCATGAAAGAAAAAACCTTCAAGCTCTCCGTCAACGAACGCTTCCACTGGCTGCTCCGCCCCAAAGAAGTCGAACAACTGGACCTCCTGCCCCTGCCCGATGGCAGCTACCACCTGCTGCACGAAAACCAATCCTACCTCATCCGCATCACCCAACACGACGGCCACCTCCTCGAACTGGAAATCAATGGCAAACCCTTCAAGGTCCAAATTTCCGACAGCTACGACCAACTCATAGAAAAAATGGGCCTGCACGCCAAACCCCATCACCAAAGCGGTGAAGTCCTGGCTCCCATGCCGGGCCTCGTACTCAAAATAGAAGTCAAAGAAGGCCAACAAATCCAAAAAGACCAGGCCCTGCTCATACTCGAAGCCATGAAAATGGAAAACATCATCAAAGCCGAAGGCGAAGGCACTGTCAAAGAAATCCTCGTCAAAGAAGGACAATCGGTAAATAAAGGGGAAGTGTTGGTGAGGGTGGAGTAGTGTTGAGTGTTTAGCGTTTAGCGTTTAGCGTTTAGCGTTTAGTGTTTAGTGTTTAGCGTTTAGTGTTTAGTGTTTTTTAGTTTACTGTTTACCGTTGAGCGTTGAGCGGGCTTCAGCCCGCTACCAGTACCGCGTGCTTCAGCGTGCGTACCGTACCGCGTGCTTTAGCGCGTGCACTACAACGCCAAACTCTCCCCCTGCTCTTTAAGCCACTTCACCTTTTCTAGATAGTCAGGCATGGCCTTTTCTACCAGAGCCCAAAAGCGATCGGAGTGGTTTTGTTCGATGAGGTGGGCCAGTTCGTGGATGATGACGTAATCCAGAACCTCTTTGGGTGCAAAGAGCAGGCGGGTGGAGAGGCTGATATTTCCGCGGACAGAACAACTGCCCCACTGGCGTTTGGTATTGCGCAAAGATACTTTGCGAAAGAGTTGATTGGGGAAGTGCTTATCTCTAAGTTTCTCCACGCGCTGCCAGACCGGAAACAGAAAATAGTCTGCCATCAATTTATAGGCCATCCTTTTGGCTACTTTATTGCGCTCTGCCTCGGGCAGGGCGGGCACGAGAGAAACCAACAG